>CAZEGE010000121.1:0-7569 GCA_964511765.1 uncultured Anaerolinea sp. | reverse complement strand
CTTTTTGATGTCATTGCCCTCCCTCACCCCCGTCCCCTCTCCCTCAGGGAGAGGGGTGCCGAAGGCGGGGTGAGGGTTAATTTCTGCTTCTTTCTTTCGACCTTCGGCGGAATCCGCCAAAAGGTAGTATGGATAACGCCCAGACATTAACCGCGTCCGCGCCAACGCAATCGAGACTCGCGATGTGTCCATCGTGATCCAGCGACGTCCCCATTGTTCGGCGACATATGCCGTGGTGCCTGAGCCGCAGGTGGGATCGAGTACCAAATCGCCTGGGTCAGTAGTCATCAGCATACAACGTTCGATGACTTTTACACTTGTTTGAACTACATAAACTTTATCTTCTGTAAAACTACCTGTCCCTGTGTCAGTCCAGAGATTAGCGAATTGATAAGCAGGAAAATCTTCAATGAAACGAATATATGCCAATGTGCTTCCAGAAGGTGTTGTTCTATTGGCGGCAATCAACCTGCTCATACCTATTTCATTGGTTTTCCAAAAACCTTTTCCTGAAACTGCTGTTTGCCCCTTTATCTTTACAGGAAATGCAGATTTTTCACCGCCACTTTGACTTGTCATTGTATCCAAACGAAAAATTCTTGCGTCTTTTGGTGCCTCATTTTCAAAATCTGATTTTTCACTTGAAGTCAATCGGCGACGTTCACCATCTGGGGTTTCAATCCAGTTGTAAACTCCTGCCTTATCGGTTTCAATTGATTTCAGTTGATATAGTTGCCTGTACTTTACTTCATCCCTTTTCTTTGCATACCACAGCAAAGTATCAGTTGATGAAGCCAAAAGATTGCTTGTTTGACTCGTTGTTTTGAAAAATGTTATCTGCGAACAAAAATTTTCACTTCCAAAAACCTCATCCAAAATTGTGCGAACCAAATGCACATTTTCTTCACCAATTTGAACAAATACACTTCCACTCTCGGAAAGCAATTCACGCGCTGTCACCAAGCGGTCACGCAAATAAGCCAAATACGAATGAATTCCTAACTGCCAAGTATCGCGAAATGCCTTCACCTGTTCGGGCTGGCGCGTGGTGTCTTCGGCTTTGCCATCCTTCACGTCGCGCTTGCGGGTCGAGACCTGCCAGTTCGAGCCGAACTTGATCCCGTAAGGCGGGTCAAGGTAGATCATCTGCACCTTGCCCTTCAGTCCCTCCTTCTCGGCAAGCGAAGTCATCACCATCAACGAATCGCCCAAAATCATGCGGTTCGACCAGTGCTGTTCGTGGTGGTAAAAGTCCACGCGGTCTTCGAAGGACAGTCCGTTGAAATCGCCGAACAACAAAGCCTGTTGCGGCGCATCCTTCTTTGATTCACTCCGCACCAACTCGATAATATTCTGCGGCTTAATATGCTCCTGAATATAGATCGGCACCGCAGGCACGGCTAGATCCTGCGCGTCCTGCTCATCCTTCCCCTTCCACACCAACTGCGGGTCCAACGAAGGGTCACGCGGATACAACACCGTCTTCGGCGCTTTCTCCTCCGCGGCGATAAAATCACGCAATTCCTCCGTCGGAATGTTGGCGCGCTTGTCTTTGTGCTTGACGGAGTCCACGGGGGTGGGGAGTTTTGGGGAGGAGGGTTTCTTTTTGGGAGGCATAAGTTAATCCTAGATTTCTATTCGTAGAGCGCGTGATGCTGGCTTATTGCGAAATCATCTGTCATACCTGAAATGAAGTCGCAAATAGCTCGTAGTAGGGCAATCTGGAAACGCAAGTTCGATTTATTATGACTAGAGTCAATCATATTTCGGAGTTTACCGATTTCCTGTTTGTTATATTCGGCATCAGAACTCAAGTCCCCTCCATAATTTCTAAAAACTGCAATTATGGTCATGTCGAATAATTGTCTGGGGTTGGTTATATAGGCTTTAAATAACCTGCGTATTAAAAACCTACCTTTTCCATCCATTTGTTGTGCTCTGTGCGAATTCAGAATCCGATCTCTTAGAAACTCCTGTATTACTCTATCTTTATCAAGTAATTCAGGAGAATAACCGATCACATTTTTAACGGACTTAACTGATAGTGTTGGATATTGCTGTATAAATTCTTTACGATTCGATAATCCAGTTTCAAGAATAAAGGCACCAAGATTGTAGGCCGATGTTGTGATAAATTGATTCGTGTAAAAGTTAACAACAAATTTTGAAAGATATGGCAAAAATTCTTGATTGGTTTTCGCCAATCTTAATTTTTCAAATATTTTTCTGGTCGTCCGATCTGTGGTTGTTTGTCCAGAATAAAAATCTTTGAAATTATCATCAAGTATCTCTATCAATTCCTCGCGATCAATTAATCCCATTATCACTGCATCTTCCATGTCGTGATGCCGTTGCGCAATCTCGTCGACCCAGGCTACGATAAATCCTTCGAACGACCAAGCTTCCGTACCTGTTTTGATGGCTATTCGTGGGCGATACTTTTCATAAAACCCCAGATCAAATGACCCAAGAATAGTTTGTTTACAACCCTGCGGATTGCGATGTAAAAAACAGTTTTCATCATCATTCGTAAAATAATATGAGCATTTTTTCCATACTGAACTGCTGTGATTCAGCACTCCCCATAAAGTGAAGTTTGTTATATTTAACCCCGGATTACCGTAGAGCTTTTCAAGCTCGGCAAGAACCCGTATCCCTTGCCAGTTGTGCTTGAACCCCTTATCTATGGGTAGCATTTTACTTTGAAACTGACCCACTGTATCGCAATTATTCATTATCTCGTTGAGTGTTCTTTCACCAACATGTCCAAACGGAGTATGACCAAGATCATGACCAAGTGATATTGCCTCAGTAAGTATGCCATCCAAACCTAAGTTAGATGCTGCGATTCTTGCTATTTGAGATACTTCAAGCGTATGAGTCAGCCTAGTTCTCAGGTGATCTTCACCATCCGTAAGAAATACCTGAGTTTTCCCTTTTAATCTGCGAAACGCTTTTGAATATAAAATACGGTCGCGATCGCGATCAAATTCAGTTCTGTATGGCGATGGGGAAAATTCTTCTTCTTGTTTTCTGATGAGGTATTCCTGCGGAGCCCGCAAGTTCTTAAAATTTGAATATTTCATAATTAACCCATCCTATTCTTGAAACATCGGCGCAATACCATCCACGTTCTTCCCTTGGAAGAACGCCCGAATCGTATCCTTCGCATCCCACGGATCAACGATCTCCAAAAACGCCCAACGTCCAAGCCCGCTCAATTTCTTCGTGAGGATGTTGGCGCGTTTGTCTATGTGCTTGTGCGAGTCCACGGGCGTGGAGAGGGAGGGGGAGGAGTGTTTTTTACGAGGAGGCATAATAAAATTCCTTTAAATCGCTCATTGACACTGACCATGCAAAATGCTATGATTTGGTTAGGCGGGTGCCCGACTTCGAGTCGTGCCCATGGGTGGCTGAAATGCCACCGCCCTCCTTCAAAATCATTGCCCTGCTAGAGTTCCTCTGGCGGGGCTTTTCTGTCAGGGAATACCTTCAACCCACAGCCCCATAATTTGCCGTTGCGGCGATATAAATACGGCTTGATGCGCTGGTAAAAAGGATATTCAGGCTTATTGTAACGGAAGCGATGGTAAACGTTATATGCCACAAAGTCGGGCAGGGTCAGCAATTGGGAATATTCTGAAACATTGAAGAACGGCACTTCCTTGATGAAATTAATGCTGGGTTTGGCAAATGTTCCGCTTTCCTGATACCACAAGAGGTTACTGCGGGTCACTTTGTATTGGCCGACATACTCGTCCAATATCACGAAGCCAAATTCCGAATCTTCCACAGATTTTCCTTCGTTTTGTTGTTCCAGAAACCAATCGAATCGTTCCACAAGCATTTTGAAAGCGAGTTGATAAGGTGGTTCGGGGCGGTGTCCTCTCGAAACATATTTTTCTTTATGCTCGGCGCGATTGATGGTGGCGGTGAAAAGCGCCAGGGAATGTGTGTCATAAATCGTGTACAAGTCCTCGGTAAGTTGCCGCATTTGTTCTGGATTCAAATCCGAGAAAGGCCAGCGTGGATGTGGTCCCCCAAACGAGCGCAGGTTCGTGGATTTGAATTCGATTTTGATCGGTTTGATGGACGGGAAATATTTTTTCTTCAATCGGCCGATTTCCGCGTCAATCAGGAGCCACTTACTCGAATGAACCGCGACCCCTGCCATGACAAACCACGGATCATCATGAAGGGCTTTATCCTCCAAAGATGGTCGCCCGCATTCGTCAATGTAGAATAAATACATCTGCTATTCTCTCCAAAGTTACTTTTCTTGAAGAAGTGGCCCGACGCCATCTACTTTTTCGCCTTTGATAAATTTGCGTATCGTATTCTTTGCGTCCCACGGATCAACGATCTCCAAAAATGCCCAGCGCCCAAACCCGCCATGATTATTGATCGCGGGAATCCACAGATTGTGCGCCGTTTCCACTTTGGCGGCTTTATCCTTGCGCGCTTCGCCGCTCACTTCTAAAACAAGGTTCAGCAGATCATCCTTGCCGTGTCCATCGTCAATGCGAATGATGTAATCGGGCAAATAGGATTTCTCTTCACCGTTGAATGTATATGGAATGGTAAATCCCAATTGGAAGTTCTTGACATAATGGACGACTTCATCCATATCTTCCAACACTTCTGCCAGTTTTGCTTCCCAGCCGCTATCCAGAACCACATGAGACACATGGCTTTTTTGTGGATTTGTACGATACACATCGCGCGCTGTGTCGAAGTCCACGTAGCGGGTGGAACCGATGGTGTCATACGGGCGCAGGATGGGGAGCAGTGTCCGCTTGCCTTCATTCGAAGTGACAATCGCTTGATAGATCTTTTCTGCCGCAGTATGAGCAAACGCCACAAGCAATAGCATTTGCGGGAAGGCGTTATCTTTGCAGGTCAGATACTTCTCGCGCCATTCATGCACCACGGGCAGAAGTTGGGGGAATAGCCACGGTTTCGTATCGCCTTCCTCAGCGAAGTATCTACTCATCATCAACGCCGCGAGATGGAAGTCCACTTTGTTCAGGCGTTCATCCTTCAAACCATACAACTCGTGGAAACTCGATTCGCCGATAATGGATTGCATCTCAGTTTTAGTTGGTAAGTCCGCTGTGGAAATTGCCATCTTTGAATCGTCCGAGAATGTGGCACTCAGTTTTTCACTGTCGAATTGATAGCGATAACCGATGATTCCCGGGAAGGTAATTTCGCAAGCGATGCGGTCTTCCAGCGCACGAACCCTGGTTGGAGAGGGTCCCGGCTTCGGGTCTTTTTCCGAGCCTGCACTTGGGATGAACGAGAATGGCACGCCATATACTTCAGCATATTCCGCATCGAACATGCCGTCCTTGTTAACCGCGTAACTGCGCCGCCTCAACCCTCGACCGACGACCTGCTCGCACAACAATTGAGTCCCAAACGCCCTGACTCCGAGAATGTGCGTCACCGTATTGGCATCCCAGCCTTCGGTCAACATGGAAACCGAGACCACACAACGAACGCTCTCGCCAAGTTTGCCCACTTTGCCAACTGTATTCATCACCTCGCGTAGGATGTCTTCATCTGAGAGATCGTTTACGTCCCTGCCTGGGAAACGTGCGCGATAATCTTCCTTGAACTCCTCAATTTCAATTGCGGCTATCTTCTTGAATTCAGGTGTCATCCCTTCGCCCGATTCCAATTGCTGGCTATCGATCAGGATTGTATTCGGACGCGCCATCCAATGTTCATGTTCTACATTACTGAACAAGGGCAGTTTACCAGGCACTGGAACAAGCTCGCCGTTCTTGAGAGTCTTATCCCAACCTGCCACATAATCAAAAACCATTTTCGAAACATTGGTATTGTTGCACACTACAATGAACACAGGCGGCGTCATGCCGCGCTCACGACCGTCTGTATTCGCCTCCCATTGTTTGAACTTCTTCTCGTAATTACTGTAGAGGCTTTGGAGCGCCCCTTCCAATTCAACGGGGAGAGTAGGAGCAATCGAAAGTTCTTCCGATTTGCGTCCCTTCTTGGGCAAATGTTCGCGGATGCGCAGCCACAGATCACGATACGTGGGTTGTTCGCCGACCATTGAGTCATCTGCAACAGGTACGCGCGGCACTTTGACAATCCCTGATTCAATCGCATCGATCAACGAAAAGTCGGATACGACCCACGGGAATAATGTTCCTTCACTGTAACCCGATCCACGCAGAAAGAAAGGAGTGGCTGAAAGGTCATACACAATTTTTACACCAATCTTCGCTTTTACGGCTTCGATACCCGAGATCCAAATGCGGGCTTCCTCTTCGCGTTGCTGCGCTTCGCGACGGTCGTCACCTTTCAACTTCTCTTCTTCCTCACCATCCGGCTTGCGGCGATAACAATGGTGAGCTTCATCATTGATGACGATGATATTCTTCTTGTTGCCTAATTCGCGGCACACACGTCGCACCATTTGCTCGGGTGTTTCAGTGAATGGGTTGACCCCATTCGATTGTTTAAGCAGTTGTTTTGTTATTTTGCCAGCAGCCACACGCTCACGAAATTTGAATGCGTGAAAATTCGTGATCACGAATTTTGCCTTATCCAATTCAGGAAACAAATCAGATGGGATGATATCGTGTTGTTTGTAGTAATTTTGTGGGTCATTGGGGAGCAACACGCGCAGGCGATCTTTAATCGTGATGCCTGGCGTAACAATCAGGAATGTGTCGGAGAAACGCGCATCTTGGGAGTTAGCGATTTTGTTCAATGCCTGCCATGCAATGAGCATCGCCATGACAACGGTCTTTCCTGAACCGGTCGCCATCTTGATTGCAATGCGATAGAGAAGGGGGTTTGATTGTAGATTCTTCTCACGAAGCAGGTTCTCCACCCATGCTTCGCTATACTTCGGCGCAACCTCTGTGATCCAGATGGCAGTTTCCAGTGCTTCGATCTGGCAGAAGAACAGCTTGCGCTCGCGGTCTTCGCGTTTCCAATATTCCAATAATCTTGAAGTTGTTTTAGTTATACCTACGTATCCACCCTTACGCCAGATTGCAACCCGTTCCCGAATACGATTAATATCCTTGTTCTCTTCTACTCTATCGGCTGTCCAACCCGTCTCAACAAAAGCCAACTGTTTCGCGCTTTTCTTTTTTGGTTGGGGAACAGGCACGAAATATTGACTGATGCGGCGCTCTTCGATAACTTCATCCGTGATGCCGTCTTCCGTAAACTTGAAGTGGCGTTTCGGTTCCTCAAAGGGTGAATTGAGTACGGGATTTTCGATGGTAACTTGTGTCATTTAATTGATTATCCGTTCCCAGTATAATTCCTTGTGCAAATTATACGCCTTATAGCTTCGTTTGAGCATTTAGGAATACATCCAGATTTGGCATTCCCACATAGCGCTTAAGTGAATCTCTAATATCCGTAGGGTAAAATGAACCAAATAATTCAAGAGGTTTTATCCAATGTATATCCCAAAACTTTATCGTGAAGAAGATCGTGAAACAATTCTGGATTTCCTGCACGCAAATAATTTCCCCGCCCTGGTCACGTATGACGGAGAAAGGCCGCTTGCGACCCACC
>CAZEGE010000120.1:0-9396 GCA_964511765.1 uncultured Anaerolinea sp. | reverse complement strand
CTTGGACCGGATTCTGCCTCTGCTATTGCGCGTAGCTATGCCTATGGTTCGACCAACGAGGGACGGCGCGATCCTCATCATGGCGTGGACATTGAAAGTGAGGAAGGCGCCCCGGTGTATGCGTCTGCGGCCGGTGTGGTGATATTTGCTGGTCCGGATCGTGAACGGCAATTCGCCCCATGGAAAAATTATTATGGCAATGTGGTGGTGGTCCGGCATGGGGGTGGTCTATATACTCTTTATGGACATTTGTCGCAGATATATGTTTCTGAGGGAGGGCGAGTGAACGGCGGGGATCTCATTGCAGCTGTCGGGCATACCGGTGTTGCCCTTGGCAGTCATCTGCACTTTGAGGTGCGCAGCGGGGGCGATGGACAGGACTACTACTCCACGGAAAACCCCGAACTGTGGCTGGCCTTACAAGACGGCATGGGCGCGTTATCCATCACACTAGGTACGAATAAGGGTCACAAAGTTCAGCGGAACCTTGTGATATGGCGATATTTTCCCGATACGAATACCCCGCAGGAGATCTACTATGCTTCCACCTATCCAAAGGGTTTCGAACAAAATAAGGAAGATTGCGTATTGAGCAACCTGCCGCCCGGACGCTATCGAATTGCTTTCACAGATTCTATGGGACTGCATGAGCGCGTGGTCAATGTCGAGGCAGGCAAACTGACGCAGCTTGTTTTTGATGTGAATTAGGTGTTCTAAATTCATATCACCCCGAAGTTTTTTAAATGAGCAAAGCAAAAAAGAACCCCGAGTCATTAAAAAACCTCGGGGTTCTGAAGCGTTGCTAGCTATTCTCTATTCCTCTAAAGTTGAAATATCACCTTCGGGCAGTCCCTGGGCTCTGGCCTTCAGCACACGGCGCATGATCTTGCCGGAGCGCGTCTTTGGGAGTTTGTCGAGGAATTTTACGTCTTCAGGCCTCGCAATGGGTCCCATGTGAGTGGCGACGTGCTGGCGAAGTTCTTCGGAGAGTTCAGGCGAGGGAGCAAAGCCGGAACGTAATAAAACAAAGGTGTGGATTGCATGTCCTTTGACCTCGTGGGGGAGGCCGATCGCCGCGGCTTCCGCAACGGCAGGATGGCTTACCAGTGCAGATTCAACTTCCGCGGTGCCGAGGCGGTGACCGGAGACTTTGATCACGTCGTCCACGCGGCCGATGATCCAGAAGTAGCCATCCTTGTCACGCTTGGCTGAATCACCTGTGGTGTACTTGCCGGGGTTCTTAGACCAGTATTGATTCACATAGCGTTCATCGTCGCCATAGATTGTGCGCAACATCGCGGGCCACGGATTTTTCAAAACGAGATAGCCTTCTTCTCCATCCGCCACTGGTTCGCCCTGTTCGTTGACGATCTCCGCCTCCTGTCCAAAGAATGGACGTGTGCCAGAGCCAGGCTTGAGCGGCAAAGTTGGAGTGGGCGTGATCATGAACATGCCCGTCTCGGTCTGCCACCAGGTATCCATGATCGGGCATTTCTCCTTGCCAATGACGCGGTAATACCAGCGCCATGCTTCAGGGTTGATCGGTTCGCCGACCGTACCGAGCAGCCTCAGGGAGGAAAGATCGTGCTTGTTGGGCCACGCCTCTCCAAAACGCATCAATCCGCGAATGGCGGTCGGCGCGGTGTAGAGTATGGTAATCCCAAAACGTTCCACGCATTGCCACCAGCGATTTGGATACGGGAAGGTGGGTCCGCCTTCGAACATGAACGAGGTCGCGCCGTTGATCAATGGGCCATACACAATGTATGAATGCCCCGTCACCCAGCCCGGGTCAGCCGCACACCACCAGCGGTCTTCCTCTTTGAGGTCGAAGACATATTTGAGCGTTGTATATGTGCCGACCATATAACCGCCATGCGTGTGCAGGATGGCTTTCGGCTTGCCTGTTGAGCCCGATGTGTAAAGGATGTAGAGTGGATCCTCCGCATCCATTACCTCGGTGGGGCATTTACCGTTGGCGATGGGAAGCGCGCACATGTCGTGATACCAGTGATCGCGGCCGGCCTCCATCGAAACCTCGTGGCCGATTCGTTTGACGACGATCACGTTCTCCACCGACGGGCAGCGTTTGAGCGCTTCGTCCACGGTGCGTTTGAGTTCCACAACCTTGCCGTTGTTGTAACTTCCATCCATCGTAATGACGAGTTTGGAATGGCTGTCTTCGATACGGCCTTGTAAGGAGTCGACCGAGAAACCGCCGAAGACCACCGAATGGATCGCGCCGATCTTCGCGCAGGCCAGCATGGCGAACGCGATTTCGGGGATGCGTCCCATGTAAATGGTCACGCGGTCGCCTTTGACAACGCCCATGGATTTGATGATATTGGCCATGCGGCTGACTTCGCGGTTCATCGAATAATAGGAGAATGTGCGCTCGGTTTTGCCGTCCTCGCTTTCCCAGATCAATGCCAGTTTGTTCTTGCGATGGGTCTTGAGGTGTCTGTCGATGGCATTGTGGACGATGTTGGTCTTCGCGCCGACGAACCATTTGAAGAAAGGTTTATTTGAATCATCTAGTACCTTGTCCCACTTCTTGTACCATTCCAGTTCGTTGGCTTCATCCTCCCAAAAACCCGCCAGATTTTTTCGAGCTTTCTCTGCCAGCACATTCCAGTCTTTTACATTCGCCTGGGCGACAACCTCTTCAGATGGGTAAAAAACTTCGCCTTCCATTTCCTGCGGCTTGCCAGTCTTTGCCATGTGTGCCTCCTGATTTGGTGAGAATATTAGGGGTTATTTTATCCGCTTTTGTTGATTTTTGAGTCCGAAATCTGTTATTCAAAAAAATCCAAAATCTTATGAAACGCGCCTGCAAAAGGCAAAAACCACGGGTTGCCATCATACAATCCCAGCGGCGCGCCGGGGAATTTGAATTGCGCGAACGGATTTTCTTTAAGGTTCCCAGCCAGCATCCCTTCGGCAACCTTCACCCCCAAATGCGTTCCCATCGCCACGCCATGTCCCGCATAACCGAGTGAATAAAAGACCCCATCCAGCTCGCCCACATGTGTCATCATATCAAATGCAAAATCGAGCGTGCCGCCCCAAACATATTCCACTTTCACGTCTTTCAATTGTGGATACACTTGAATCATCTCACGCCTTAATATCGCGCCGCTTTGTTTGATCGTGTCCGTAGTTTCAGGTGAAAACGCCGCGCGTCCGCCGAAGATCATGCGGTTGTCCCATAGGCGAAAATAATTCAGGAAATGTTTGTAATCAAAGATCATTCTGTTATGCGGGCTGAGTTCATGGGCGAGTTCGTCCGATAACCTTTCCGTTGCAATAATGAACGATCCAATCGGGATGATCTTCCTTTGCAATTTCCTGGTGGCATTTCCTGTATAACCGGAGGTCGCCGCCAAAACGGATTTTGCACTTAAAGAGCCTCGCGCTGTCTCGATGACAAAACGCTTCTGACTCCGCTCCAGTCTGCTGACTCGTGCCCTGGCACACAGCAACGCCCCGGCATTCTCCGCTCCACGCGCGAGACCTGCCACAAATTGCGCGGGGTTCAATCCCGCGCTGGCATCATCCACTAATGCGCCGTGATAAATGTCCGAGCCGATCTCGCTTCTCATTTCACCTGGCGGTACAAGATGGACTTTGTGGTTGAACTCCTTTGCCATGAAATCCACTTCGTCCTTGAGCGCGTCAAAGTGTTTTGGTTTATTCGCCGCCAGCAGGTGACCTGTGCGCTCGAAGCCGCAGTCAATGTTTTCTTCCTTGACGATCTGTTCAACCGTATCTACTGAATCAAGCGAAGCCTGAAACAAACTCTTTGCCAGTTCGCGCCCATATTTCTTGATGACCGTTTGCATGGCGGGCTTGAGTCCCGTCAATGTCATGCCCCCATTGCGCGAGCTTGCGCCCCAGCCCATGGTTTCCGCTTCCAGAACCACGACTTTTGCGCCCTGCTTTGCCAGTGTCCGAGCCGCGCTCAAGCCTGTGTACCCGCCGCCGATGATCGCAAAATCCACTTCCGATGGGACGGGTGTTGGATTTGAATCGTCGGGCATTTGAACGGTGGTGTGCCAATAGATTTGTTGTTTCATTTCAGCCTCCCGGGAGTTCAAAATCTCTTGATATTGGAGAGTTGCCTCTGTGTTAGGAAAGGATCTTGTTCCAATCCAATTCTTCAAAAGCCTTGTGCAGGCGATGCCCATCTTCCACAGGGATGTATTCCAAATTTTGAAAAACTTCCTGCGCGATTTCTCTCGCCAGATGAGGAGGGACAATATCATCCTGCATCCCATGGACAAGAACCGTCGGAATATCAATGGGCGGGAAATGTTCTGACGTGAATTCAGGCAGCATTAACGCAGGCGCGAGCAGGATGAGTTTCCGCACTTGTTCTGGATGCCTGCAAGTGAAGACCGCGCCCATCAATCCGCCAAAGGAGGAGCCGATAATGGTCCAGTCCATTTGATCGCCAAGGATTGGGTAAAGTTGTTTCATACGTTCTTCAAATGTGCCGCCGAAATCGGGAGTCTGCATGCCGGGGAATAATTGGGCGAATTGACGCGCTTTTCCGCT
Source organism: uncultured Anaerolinea sp. (assembly GCA_964511765.1). Taxonomy (GTDB): domain Bacteria; phylum Chloroflexota; class Anaerolineae; order Anaerolineales; family Villigracilaceae; genus Villigracilis. Next base: position 4,839 of record CAZEGE010000120.1, on the reverse strand, counting down.
TTGGCTGCTGCTTTCCAGACCGTGAAGGTAGATCAGCTTTGAATTAAGCATCCCCGCCGCCTTTCCTGCTTTTGCGTTTGACGGTTTTTAAATTGGTGGTCGCCGGTATATCCGCAGTTTTCTTTTTGCGGGTGATTTTCTTTTTGGCTGCAATGGTCTCTGAAACGGGTGTGTCCTCGACGAAATCTGCCGGTTTTTCATTGACAGTTTTACGGGCCGTCAGCGGTTGTGGACGAAGCAGGTCGCGCAATTCTTTTTTCAAAGGCGGCGGGAAGGAGGATGAGATACGCCGCAAAGTGACTGCTGTCATCGGATTTTGTGAATGGGTCAATATATGCTTGAGCATATATATGGTTTCATTCGCCGAAGCGCGGTACAAAGTGACAATCAACTCGGTCAGATCGTTTTGCAAAGTGGAGGGCGCCTCCTCAATAATAGGCTCGACCATATCGAGGAAGGGGGGCAGGTTGGCGAACGATGTATCCGCGATCATTGGCAGGAGGGCTTGAATACCGTTCGACCAGGTCTGTGAACGCCCGGGGTGCAGGTACTCACGCACAAGGGCAAGGAATTGGTTTGGGTTTTCCTTCCTCATGCGTGTCAGGCTTGTGGATAGCAAAGCTGAACGCACATGCGGGTCGCGGATTTGTTGTGTCCATGCAGTGAGACGGGGGAGCAGGCGTTCCTCCTGCGGTGGAATTCTTCCGAGCAGGAACGCGGCGAGCAGACGTGTTTCGAGCGCGCCTTCGTCCCATAATACATCTGCCAGCTCGAGCGCAAAATGCGGATTCGCCTCGGCAGTGGCGCGCAATTCATTTTCAATATGCGTCAGCACAGCGGGCGGCGTGCGATAGGTTTTTAAGTTGGAACCGGGAGCGACGTTTTCCTTGGTGCGTAAGGTGTAATTGACGTAAAAATCCAGCATCTCGCGCAAGTGTTTCATGAACTCATCGGGTAGAAAAAAGAAATCCGCGAGACGGTTGGCTTGTTTTCGGAGTCGGGCGAGGTCAATGGCGGGCATGGGCAAAAATCATGTCAATGCGAGGGCGGTGTTCTTCCGCCCGATACAATCTCCAACACACCGTGAAAATTTTTCGGGCGAAGCGCAAGAACGTCCTCGCAACGACAACTAAATATTAATACGCTTTTGCAAAATACACTTTTCGTTTGGATGGCTTGCCGCAGACGATACAGATGCCTTCCTTTTCAGGTTGGTCAAAAGGAATGTTGCGTGTGGTGGCTTTGGCTTCTTCCTTTACCTTGGTTTCACACTCGCGGGATTCACACCAGTACGAGAAGGCCCAGCCATCTTGAACCACTTTCTTCAACTCTTCATAATCTTTGGGATTATGAATATTCGCATCGCGGAATTCGGTGGCGCGCTTGAGGAGCGAATCCTGTATCTCGGATAGAAGCAAGCTGATGGTTGCAGCGAGACCCGTTTGCGGGACAAAGGACTTGCCTTCCCTGCCAGGACGGTCACGGCGGGCGAGAGCGACGGATTCCTTTTCAACATCCTTGGGGCCGATCTCCACGCGGACAGGAACCCCGCGCATTTCCCAATCGTTGAATTTGAAGCCGGAACTGACGTTGTCGCGGTCATCCATCTTGACGCGAATGCCCGCGGTTTTGAGTTCCTGGTATACACGGTCAGCGACTGCCATTACTTTCACCTTTTCATCTTCCTTTTTGAAAATGGGAACGATGACGGCCTGAATGGGCGCGAGGCGAGGAGGCAGCACCAGCCCCTGATCGTCGCCGTGAGTCATGATGATCGCGCCGATCATGCGAGTGGACAGGCCCCACGATGTGGTTTCACAAAATTGCAATGTGTTATTTTGATCCAGGTATTGAATCTCAAAAGCCTTCGCAAAGTTCTGGCCAAAATAATGAGAGGTGGCGGATTGCAGTGCGCGTTTATCCTGCATCATGCCTTCAATGGAGGTGGTGATCTGCGCGCCGGCAAATCTTTCAGTTTCACTCTTCGTGCCCTTGATGACGGGCAGCGCCGCTTCATTGACCGCAAAGTCCGCATAAATATCGAGGATGCGGTACATCTCTTCAACGGCTTCGTCCTTGGAAGCGTGCGCCGTGTGACCTTCCTGCCAATAAAACTCGGCGGTTCGTAAAAATAATTTTGTTCGCATTTCCCAGCGAAGCACCGAACCCCATTGATTAATCAGGATTGGCAGGTCGCGCCACGACTTGATCCATTTGGCGTACATGTGCCCAATGATGGTCTCAGAAGTGGGCCGTACCACGAGAGGCTCTTCCAATTTTTCGCCGCCGCCGTGTGTGACCACCGCGAGTTCAGGCGAGAAACCCTCCACATGCGCCTTCTCCTTTTCAAAAAACGACATGGGAATCAAAATTGGGAAGGCCGCATTGACGTGACCGGTCGCTTTGAATTCCTTATCGAGTGCGGCGGTGATATTTTCCCACAATGCCCAGCCATAAGGCTTGACTACCATGCAGCCGCGCACCGGGGCGTAGTCTGCCAGGTCTGCTTTTAAAACCAGTTGGTTGTACCATTCCGAAAAATCTTCCGCACGAGTTGTTAGTTTATCTTCAGCCATTTTTCCTCTTAGGTTTTCAAGTTGCAGGTTGGAAGGTTGCAGATTGGAACCTTAAACCTTCCAACTTTCTAACTTTTCAACTGCCTGACCAACATCATCCGCAAAGTATAACAACTCTCGTTGCTGTACGGGCATATAAGTTTCAAACTCATTGAAGAACTGATCAAACGTGGACCGCCAACCGCGCCCGATCAGTACCAGCGGTCTGCGGGGCAGGGATTCCACGATCATCAAATTCCACATCAATGAAACTTCGGCCAATGTGCCTGCGCCGCCAGGGAGCGCCATGGCCGTGTCGCATCCTTCGATCAAGGCTTGCAAGCGATCCGTCAATGATTTCTTTCTTCTTTCCTCTTTTACCCACTGATTCTTGCTGGTATTTCGCCACTCTTCAATATCGATACATGTCACGCCGATCACATGCCCGCCCGCTTCATGTGCCCCGCGTGAGACAGCCTCCATCGTGCCCATGTACCCGCCTGTCAATACCGCGTGTCCGCGCTGGGCAAGGAGTGCGCCTAGCTCACGCGCTTCTTCATACGCCGATGTTCCTTGCTTGGGTCCTGCGCCGCCAAAAACTGTTATGTTCATTCTGCAACATCCCATTCTCTCGTCTTGTTCACATCTATCTTCTTCAACACCGCCTCTTCCAGATCGATCCCTGAAATGGAAGCCAGCTGCAGAAGAAATAAAGTCACATCCGCCAATTCACTTCCCAACTCATCCCTGTCCTTTATCTCATCGCCGAATTGAAAATGTTCCAATATCTCCGCCGCCTCAATCGAGAGCGATACAGCCAGATTGCGCGGGGTCTGCGGGCGTTTGCTATCCTGCGCGTACCAGCCTTTCGACTTCACCAACTCATGCATTTTTTCAGTCAACTCGGCAATTGTAATTGGCATTTGACCTCGGTAAAATAAAAACGGCTCGCCAAGTCTGGGAGCCGTTTGGGCGCACGTCAGCGAACCTAGCCAGACCGGGAAGATTTACATATTCGAGGGGACGGGTTCGGGTTCATCAACATGCCGCCGATTATAAGGGTAAAATTGAATTTATGCAAAAGGATGACCTGCTCCGCCTCATGCATGACCCAAACCTGCTTCCGCCCGAAAAGCAGACAGTGCTCTCAAACATCGCCGCCCAGGCGGCAGCTTTGAATATGCCCTGCTACCTGGTTGGCGGTTTCGTGCGGGATCTTTTGCTGAATAAGCCAGTCAACGATCTCGATATCGTCCTCGAAGGCGACGCCATCAAACTTGGAAAAAGCCTGGTAAAGAAATTTGGCGGAAAACTCACTCCGCATGACAAATTTCAAACTGCCATCTGGTTCTTACCTGAAACCTTTAACCTTCAAGCTGCAACTTTAGACTTAATTACTGCCCGCAAGGAAACCTACAAAGATCCAGGGTCACTGCCAACCGTCATGCCTGCCGCCATTGAAGATGATTTGCGCCGCCGTGATTTCACCATCAACGCGATGGCAATCCGCATCGACGGGGATCATTTCGGTGAAATGCTTGACCCATTACATGGACAGGCCGATCTCGAAAAAAGAATTATTCGCGTTCTCCATCCCCGCTCGTTTATCGATGACCCCACACGCATCTTCCGCGCCATTCGTTACGAAGGACGATATTCCTTTAACCTCGATTTTGAAACCTTGAATCTAATTAGTCCCGAAGCGCTTGCTGTTATTTCCCAATTGAGCGGCGAACGAATCCGCCATGAATTGGACCTGATATTTGAAGAGCAAGGCGCCAGCCAAATGATTTTGCGCGTAGCCAGTCTTGGAATATTGAATGCAATTCATCTTGAAATGCTCCCATTAAATTTGAGTTACGCAGACTTGCTGGAGAGGAATCTGCCAGCGGACATACCCGGGAGCCGAACCACATTGGGATACATAATTTGGTTCATGGATCTATCCGAAGATGGAGTTTTATCCATTGCCAAACGTTTGGATTTCAGCTCCGATATGACTTATTCGGTTTGGGCTGCAGCGCAGCTGAAGAAGAGCCTGCCCGTCCTTGTGAATTCAAAACCAAGCGAATGGACAATTGCGCTTGAAAAATTTCCCCTGATCTCAATTTACGCGGTTTACCTCGTCTCACACGAAAATGCGCTTTTGGATTATCTATCCGTATGGCGCCATGTGAAACCACACACGACAGGCGATGATTTAAAAGCCAGGGGCCTTCAGCCCGGCCCAAGATACGGGGAAATATTATCCCTGCTGCGCGCCGCATGGCTGGATGGGGATGTC
>CAZEGE010000119.1:0-9541 GCA_964511765.1 uncultured Anaerolinea sp. | reverse complement strand
CATAAATCAGTATGGCAGGCCAGACGATGCCTTTGAAGATTCCCAACACGCCGAGCCAAAATGTGGTGGCATGGCTAATATAATAGACCCATGCGCCGATCAGGCCGAATCCATAGACAGCATTTGATGCGCTGCCTCGGTAAACCCTTTTTGGCTTCCGAGTTTCCTGTTCATTCGATTTTAATTCCGTAGTCATTTTGTTCTCCTTTTGTATTATCGTTTTCTACTGCAATATACGTTATTCGATTAATTAAGGTTGTGAGCGGTCCATCAAATTCATCGAAATATCCAGCCTTCGAGTTTCTAATCTTTACCCTTGCGGGCGTAGTGGCGCGGGCATTGCACTGAGCCTGTCGAAATGTCGAGAGTCTGTGCGGGGACGTCCGAGGCGGGGTTCGCCGTTTAAGGCTCGCAGGCGTTGTGGTGAGCCTGTCGAACCATCAACGGGTTGTTTGAGCCGCTTTTGAGTGAGAGTTTTGGAGGAATACCAGCCCCCTCCGTCCTTCGGACACCTCCCCCAAATCCGACATGAGAATTATGGCTGACAAGTTTATGCTTACTGTCGGATTTGGGGGAGGCAGGAGGGGGTCGGGCGTGGTGGCGCGGGCATTGCACTGAGCCTGTCGAAGAGTCGGGGCTCTGCAGGGGAGGAACTCAATATTTTAAGCAGGTCAGCGGAATCCCAAGGGTATCAGTGATATAATAGAAGCATACATCCCGGATTGACGGGTTCCAAGCACCAGTCCTTTTGTCGGCTGGCGCTTTTTCTTTTTCCCACCGAAGGCAAATAGATCAAGGAGATACCTATGGACTTCCATGAAGGCGACCCGGTCATGCACTGGACCTATGGACTTGGGAAGGTGATACAGTTGGAGGAGCGGAATTTATCTGGCGAAAAGGCATTGTACTATGCAGTGCAGATTGGCAATATGACGGTCTGGGTTCCGGCGGATGATGAGTTGAAAAACCGCTTACGGACTCCAACGCTGAAGGCGAAGTTCATGCGTTTATTGACGATTCTTTCCGGTCCCAGCGAGACACTGCCGCTTGACCGCCAGGAACGAAAACTATTGCTGATGGACTGGCTAAAGAGTGGGCGCGCCGAATCGCTCTGCCGCGTGGTCCGCAGTCTTTCCACCTTTCGAAACGACCGCCCTCTAAATGATAATGACCAGGCGCTCTTGAAACAGTCTCGGGGTGCGCTGCTGGGGGAGTGGGGCTTTGCTTTTTCCGTCAGTCCAGCGCAAGCCGAAATCGAATTAAATCGCCTGCTGGATGTTGCACCACCTTTAGAGTGATGACCCCCGTGTTTTCAGGTTGGCGGTGAATGATACGCCTGCCTTATGGGACGATATAATTCCACTACATTATGACGGACGAACAACCCAACAACCCCCTGCATGGCGTGACGCTGGAAATAATCCTTACCCGTTTAGTGGAGCAATATGGCTGGCAGGAATTGGGCGGGCGCATCCCGATCAAGTGCTTTACAGATGACCCAGGCCTCAAATCCAGTTTGAAGTTTTTGAGAAGGACTCCCTGGGCCAGGAAAAAAGTGGAAGAATTGTATTTGAGAGCCATCAAGAAGGAAGCATAAGGTTCCTCGTTTTCAAGCTGGCAATAATATACGTGAAATTAAAACCGACTCTCGTACGAGAGTCGGTTTGCTGGTGTGCGCAGAAAAGAACAGTCTATTCGGATGGAATCAAGAGCATGGCGATCAGATAGATCAATATGCCCGGCACGCCGCCTGGGATCAGGGCAATTAGGAAGGCCAGTCGAAACCAGAAGGAACTGATGCCGAAGAACTCCGCCAGTCCGCCGCACACGCCGGCGATGATGCGATTGCTTTTTGATCTTCTTAATGCTGGTCGTTGGGTTGTCATTCAAAATCTCCTTTATACAAATCTTTATACGCAGGAAATTTATAAAAGTAGCAAAACATTGGCAGGTTTGTTGGGGGTTATCTGACTTGTTTCCGAAACTTGTTATCGCTTTTGTTCGACCAGGCTAAAGGCCGCGATGGAAAAAGCGTTGGCGACATTGAACGAACGCTTTTCACCGCGCATTGGAATATAAAGCACTTCGTCGGCCAGGGTCAGCAGGCCAGGGTCGACCCCGGTCACTTCATTACCGATGATCAATACTGTATTTCGAGTGACGCCTGCAGTCCGGCTTATTTTTATGGCGCGCGCGTCCTCTTCCAGGGCCAGCACCCGCCAGCCTTCATTCCTCAAATCCTTGACCAATTTAACTGCATTCTTGTGATAAGACCAGCTGACAAAAACCTCCGCGCCGAGGGATGTCTTTTTTACCGCCTCATTCTCCGGCGTGGGCGTGATTCCGCATAAATAGGCATGTGCAAACCCGAATCCGTCTGCGCTTCGCAGGATCGAGCCGACGTTCCAGGCCGAGCGGATATTGTCCACCAGCACGGCCAGCGCAGGTTCATTTTCCTGTTTTTCAGTCTGGCGGGACGATGGTCCGCTGCTCATCATCTTTTTAAGGACCACCTTTGTTTCTCCCAGGCAGTGCGGACAGCGGACGCCAAAGGCATGTCCCTCGATCAGCGGATAACGAAGTCCGCAGGCCAGGCAAACGCGAATGTTATATGAATCGGGCGGCATATTATTTTAAGATCAATCAACTGCCACGGAACTGGATGAAGAAAAGGCGTGTTGATATCCCAGGGCTTCCTGCACAATGCGCGGCACGATATCCTCCCAGTCTACCGCCATCAAATGAATCCCATGCACGCCCTGCTTGGTTTTGATCTTTTCGATTAATTCAAGCGTAATTTGCACGCCCTCCTCCTGTTCGTTGCCTTTGTTTTTTGCGTTTTCCATGCGTTTGAGAATTTTATCCGGCACGAAGACACCCGGTATTTTATGGTTCATATATGCGGCGGTCTTATAATTCTTGAGCGGCGTGACGCCGATCATGATGTAAACCTTATCCAGGATATCGCGTTTGGCGATTTCATTCAGCCATTCATCCAGGGCGTCGGCATCAAAGACCACGTTGGTCTGGAAGAATTGCGCCCCGGCATTGACCTTCTTCTGTTCGCGCAAGGCTTGAAATTTCATATTGGATGCAAAGGGGGAGGCCGCCGCGCCGAGGAAGTATTGCGGGGGAGTTTTTATCTCGCGCCCGTCCAGATATTTGGCCTCATCGCGCATGCGGCGCAGGATCCAGAGCATTTGAATGGCATCCAGGTCGACGACGTCCATGCGCCCGCGCGGGGCGGGTCCCAGCACCATGCTGTCGCCTGTCAGGCATAATATATTTCGCATGCCCAGCGCTGCCGCGCCGATCACCTCGGATTGCAAACCCACACGTGTGCGGTCCCGTGCGGCAATCTGCATGACCGGCTCTGCGCCCAATTCCAAGGCAAATTTGCTGCACGCCCAGGAGGACATGCGCGGGATGGCGGACGGGCTGTCTGTAAAATTTATCGCGGCCACATACGGCTTGAGTAATTCGATATTTTGTTTCAGCCTGGCGGTGTTGACGGAGAGGGGCGGTGTGACCTCGGCGGCAACCACGAACTCGCCGGCTTTCAACCTGCGCTCGAGTTCGGAGGCGGGTTCCGTGTAGTTGGGCGCGTGATACAAAGAGTCGCCCTGCCACCAATCGGGTTGGCGCACAGGCCGAAAGATGGAATCAAGCGTATTGGAACCGGAACCAGTTTTCCGTTGAGTCAGACCCGTGACGATATTTTTCAGGCCGACCTTTTTAGCCTGCGCGAACACGTCGCTCCAGGCATCCGTCCCCGCTTTTTCCCAATCCATTGGCGGCAATACCTCCAGCAGCAAGGCCTCACGCCCAAGTTTGAAGGAACGTTCGTAAATCTTGTACCAAATGCATGGCCGCGATTCATCCACATAACAATTTTCGGGAGTCGAGCCGCCGCACGGCCCGTTTCGCAAACCCTTTGGGCATTCCATCGGGCAGATCAACGCGGTTTCCTGCAGCAGGCAGTTGCCGCACATCCGGCAGCCAAAGAGCGGGCCCTTTATGGCAAGTTCGATTTTAGCGAGCGCGCGTTTTTTGAACGGTATACGTTTAAAAGGCATGAAAGGCGGTTGATAACGGCGACCTGGGGTAAAACCTGGCATGTGGATTTCTCCTGTGAATTATATATTATATATAATTTTACACCCGACTCTGTTTTTTTGAAAAGGCGGCTAAAGGTATAATTTTGGGGATGAAACGCTTATTTATTTGGATCTCGATCCCGCTTCTTTTCTTAACTTTGAATTTGCTTCCGTCCGAAAGGGCGGCGGCTCGACCCGGGCATCTTTCACCAAATCCATCCGCCTTGGATTTGATCGCAGAAGTGAACGCTTTGCGATCCGCGAGCAATTTACCGCCTTATCAGGTGAATACCATTTTGATGAATATCGCGCAGGCCCAGGCGGAATATATTGCCAGCACGGGCGTTATGACTCATTTCGACGCCGACGGATTGCGCCCATATCAACGCGCCCTTGATGCCGGTTATTCGGTGGCGGGAGATCTTTCAATGGGCGGTTTCTTTGCCGAGAATCTCCATTCGGGCGTGGGACTCTCGCCGGCAGGGGCGGTTACTTTTTGGAAGGGCGACCCAAGTCATTTGAACACCATGCTTTCAGTGGATTTCAAAGAGGCTGGCGCAGGCATGGCTCTTGAAAATGGCGTTACGTATTTCGTCCTGGATGCCGGCGCTGAAAATGGAACACCCGCGGCGACTTCGACCGCGACTCGTTCTTCATCCGAGGCGATTATCTCCACTGCCGGCGCGGCTGGGACACCGGCTGTTGTGGTCATGCGCAGCACGCCTTTAGATAATGGGGAGGTTTACCACGTTGTGCAGAAGAATGAGGCGCTTTGGAGCATCGCTCTTGCGTACAGCACAACCATTGAAAAATTAAAGTTATTAAACAGTCTCGGTACCGATGAAATTTTTGCGGGACAGACACTTTTGGTTCAAAAACCTGAGCCTGCTACGGCCACTCCATCTCCTGTGATAACAGCCACATTTGGCATCCCAACTTCCACTGCTACAAAGCCTGTCGTACCGACAGCTACCCCCACATCGACGCCCTTGCCGGAAGCCCCAGCCTCGCTTGAAAGCGGGGGGATGGTGGTGGGCGCAATCATTTTTATTGCGCTTCTTGCGGCAGGACTTGGGTCTTTGCTTGGCAGAAAAAAATAAAATAAAGCACTGGACTAAGATCACCTGCTTTTGGTGACATACCAACTATCAAATTAATTTTTATCAGGATATACTAGTGTTGTGAAAAATATCACAAATAAATTTAAAGAGGTATAACTTATGAGTGAGATAAGAATTGACGCTTTATTGCCTGCCGAGATGGCGACCAGAGCCGAGTATCTGGGTGTACGCAAAGCTGAAATGCCGGCTTTCTCCATGTTGATGCTTTCCGTGCTTGCGGGTGCCTTCATTTCATTGGGGGCGATCTTTGCCACGACCGTCGCGGCGGGCGGCATGTCTGTCACTGCCGCGGATGGGGCTGTGGCTTTTTCCACAGGGCTGCCCTACGGCGTCACACGTTTGTTGACCGGGCTGGTCTTTTGCCTGGGCCTCATCCTGGTGATTGTTGGCGGTGCCGAGTTGTTCACTGGTAATAACCTGATCGTAATGGCCTGGGCAAGCGGAAAAGTGACCGGGCGCGCGCTCTTGCGGAACTGGGTCATTGTTTATACAGGGAACTTCCTGGGCTCCCTTGCCACCGCGGTGTTGATGTTCTATTCCAGGCAATACACATTTGGCTCGGATTCGGTTGGCATAACTGCATTGAAGATCGCCGTTGCGAAATGCGATCTTGGGTTTGTGCAGGCCATTGCGCTGGGGATTTTGTGCAATGCCCTGGTTTGTCTCGCTGTCTGGCTGACCTATAGCGCGCGCACCACAATTGACAAAATTGTTTCGATTATCTTTCCCATCACAGCTTTCGTGGCGGCGGGGTTTGAGCACAGCGTTGCAAATATGTACTTTATCCCATACGCACTGCTTGTCAAAGGGCTCGACCCGGCATACCTGGCAAAGGTGGGCGATAGGGTGCCAGACCTCGCAGCGCTGACCTGGAATGCATTCTTTATCAAGAACCTGATTCCTGTTACCATAGGAAATATCATTGGCGGTGCAATCTTTGTAGCCGCCATTTATTGGGTTATATTTCTGCGTGAAAAGAAAGCCTAACCAAAAGGAGTAACCATGAAAGCATATGTCATGATCAAGGTCCGCGCCGGCGAAGTCAAGGATGTGGTGGGGCAACTTCGAAAAATAAAGGATATCCAGGAAGCCCACATGACCTTCGGCCCGTATGATGCTGTTGCCGTTGTGGAAACATCTGATCTAGCCAGCCTCGGCAAGATCACTGCGTTGGAAATCCAGCCGATTCCCGGCGTTGAGCAAACTCTGACCTGCCTGGCGGTGGACGTATAAATCGAATATTGATTCGGGGATGGATCTGAATTTTTCAAACAAACCAGGACTCGCAAATTTTAGAGCCCTGGTTTGTTATACAACTGTCAAGTCAAAACTACTTATGCAGATTTCTGGCGGCGATGAAACTTAAACCAGCCTTCGTCAAATCCCAGGCGGAGTGGTTGCATGCGGCAACTTTATCGAGATAGTTCTGCTGCAGGTTATCCCAGTCGCCCGCTGCAATAACTTCCTTTTTCTCGCGGAAGTAATCCAACAGGTCGGATTGATGCTCGCGCGTGACGTCTACTTCGGGATCGCCGCCCTCGTGTTTGGCGGCGATGTTAGCCACGTGGTCCGCCAGTTCCACCAGTTCTGCACGGCGGTTATAGGGCTGTATGACAATGCTTTTCTGAGGCTCGGTGATGTGATGCTCAAAGCGCACGATCTTCTCAAAGCCCAGCGACTTTCGGAATTCGGCAGTCAATTCCATGGTCTGGTTGTTGACGGAATTTGACCAGTTGAATCCGATCAGCGGGGAAGTGCCGTCTTCACGGCTCAAAAGTTTCGCCATGGTGAGGATCCACAAGGCATTGTATGGGTTGTCCGCGCCGTAGAATACCGAGATCTTGAATTGAATATCCACACCCAGGCGATAAAGCAGGAAACCGAGCAGGATCGTGCCCCCATTGAAATTGAGCACGTGTTGCACGCCATACTTGGTGTAGTAGTAGAGGAATTCGTCCAGCCATTGCAGGGCGTGTTCGTTCGGCTGGCCAATACCGCCGAAATAACCCGTGATCGTGGCGGGTCCGCCAAGGTGCGGATTGGATCCATCGGTGCCCTTGGTATCGAGTGTTTCGACGAATGACGCGCCGATGATATCCAGCGCTGCGACGATGGCGGGCAGGTCGCCATCCGCTTCGGATTCCTTCATGTTGCGGACTGCGATATACCGCCCGGGCATGAGCGTCTGATTGGCAATTGCCTGCTCTGCCATGACACGCACCCATGGGAAATATTGTAAAGCGGATACTTCGAGTGTTACTGCGTACTTGTCCTTGAATTTTATTTTTTCAGCCTCACGACCTAATATTTTTCTTCTATAATCCGCCACCGAGATGAAAGCGCCTTTATCGCGTTGTTCGATCAGCCACCTCAAGTCCTTGAGGTAATCGGTGTTTTTTGCCTCCACCAATTTAAACAAATTTTCCAGCTTGCGCGCGGCGCGATGTTTGCGGTTGATCTCTTTGGGTGCGCCATACTTCGCAACCATCCCGAGAAAATCCTTCATGACCTGTGAATCTGGATCAAGTAATACAGAATTAAACGCCTTGAGTTTATCTGGCGAAATCTTGAGTAGTTTTTGCATGTCACTCATTTTGCCTCCGTGTGTATATGCCATTGCTTCGGGCGGACGAACCCCTCCCTCGCAAAGACATGCTATTTCAACATCTTCTTCAGCTCTTCGAATTCCTCATCGGGCATGCCGAAATAATTTTCCTGCAAGGGGAATTTTCCGCCGATGACTTCATCGTGATAACCTTTCAAGCCGTTGAGAATGACCTCACCTGCATTGCCATAGACCTTGGCCATCTTGGGCTTGAATTTGGGATACAGCCCAAACATATCGTGATAAATTAGCAATTGGCCATGCGCATCGGGTCCGGAGCCGAGACTCATGATGATGCAATTCTCGGCGCGATCCATAATTAATTTGCACAGTCGGTCCGGTACGAGTTCGAGCAATATGCAAAATGCACCTGCTTCTTCAAGCGCCTTTGCGTCGTCCACGATCTTTTTTGCCAGCGCGGCAGATTTCCCCTGCAAGTGGAAGCCGCCCAAAGCGGAGACGGATTGAGGCGTGAGTCCCAGGTGTCCGATGGCCGGAATGCCCGCGTCCACGATCCCTTTGATGCGGTCGGCCATCGCCGCGCCGCCTTCAAGCTTGATTGCATCGCAGCCTGCCTCGGCCATAAATCTGCCAGCGTTGCGGATCGCATCCTCCACGGAAGTTTGATACGTCATGTACGGCATGTCGCCCACCACAAACGCTGTCGGCGCGCCGCGTCTTACCGCCTGTGAGTGGCGAATCATGTCATCCATTTTTACGGGCAGGGTGGAATCGTAACCCAGCATGGTCATGCCGAGGCTGTCGCCTACTAAAATCATTTCAATGCCTGCCTGCTCCTGCAGGTAAGCGGTCGGATAATCGTAGCAGGTCAGCCAGGTGATCGGCTCCTTGTCCACGACTTTCTTGAATAAATATGGCAATGTGATCTTCTTGCGCGCTTCCGTCATTTTTGCTCCTTTTGATAGGGTTTCCTAAACCAGTATAAAAATATTGATGGATGTACGCAACTGACGAAAATCACTGATTTGCATTTATTCCTGTGGTATGCTAGAAACTCAAGATTGTATCCCCTGTACCTTTGTTCATGAAAACCATATTTCGCACCTCCACTCCTTCAATAGCCTTGCATCTGGGCAGCCGTCTCGCTTGTGCGGCGAATAATTCTGCCTAAGTAGCAGTAATAATGAAATCGACAAAACCCATCCTTATTTACCGCATCCATGCTGTACAACGCATGTTCGAACGTAAAATCCCTGCAGGCAAAGTGCGCCGCGCCCTGGAAGCCGGGGATATGATCGAAGATTATTCGGCTGAAATGCCGCAGCCAAGCCGCCTGTTGCTGGGCTTTCAAGGCAAACGTCCATTTCACGTGGTGACTTCTGAAAATCCGGGGGAAAACAAGATTACCGTCATTACTGTTTATCTCCCTGATGGGAATAAATGGAAGAAGAATTTTCGGAGTCGGAAGTGAATAATATCAAAAATGAATTGTATGAAGACGCACAAGATGTTCCCTTCAGGAGCGAAGGTTGTCCTTGTGGCTGCATAATATTATGAATTGCTTAATTTGTGGACAGGCTGAAATCGTGAGTGGGTTTACGTCCATTGCTTTTGAACGTGAGGAGTTTCGATTGTTGATTAGGAATGTCCCTGCGCATATCTGTCCCATTTGCGGCGAGGCCATTGTGGATGAAGATGTAGCGATCCGTTTATTAAGCGAGGCAGAAGATGTATCCAGGCAGGGGATATTCGAAGGC
>CAZEGE010000118.1:0-9793 GCA_964511765.1 uncultured Anaerolinea sp. | reverse complement strand
TACCGGTACCATCTTTAGTCCGGTTTTGCCTATTAAAGCTGTACTGCCAGTTAGTGGAATACCGTCTTTGATATCTTTCAACCTGGCCAGGATCGTATTGGCTGTCGGGCTGGCCTGGACCTCGCCAACTTTGGTCAATAGCGCATCCATATCCGTGGTCAGTCGCCGAATTTTAGCACTCAGTGAACCGACAGCGCCGGCCGCCACTACGGCGTCGTCAGGTTGTCCGGTACTCTCCACCAACAGGGCGTCGCTAACACCTGCACCGGTAAGAAATTGTAACAACTTGAAGCTGGTCTGAGTTGTCGCGCCGTTTGTATATTTGAACCGGAAATACCGTTTGGTCAGTTTCGTCCATGGCAAAGTGGCCGCTGTCGCCGCCGCGACACTGACCGTGACTGTTGCCGCAAAACTACTGTTATCGTCGCTCTCTTCCAGGTACAATGTCCCGGCATGACTGGCCTGGACAAAACCCTTGACTGCTCCTTGGGGAATTACTTGCCCCAGTCGGTCAATGGCAGCCTGCGTAAACGATGCGTTACCCGCTAGCGGCGCATAGGTTATGACTGCCGGTATTTGGCTTCTCTCGCTATTAATCATTTTAAACCCCCTCCCAGGCTAAATCCCGGAAATAAGGATGCATCTCCTCGGCCACGCCCATCAGATCGTTCTGGCGTTTTCGTTCAATGCTCTTCTCTAATTTTTCATTCTCGTAATCAATCTCCCGGAAGATCTCCGGCCCCCTAGTTTTTAGGTTGCATTTTCGGACGGTGTGCAGTAGCCGTGCGTCCAATTCATCCATACCAACGGCCAAGCAGAAGGTATTGCCCACATTAGCCAGCGAATGGATCTCAAACCTGTTCGTTTTTATGTTCAAGACAACGAACAATTGAGGATCGTATGCTCTTAACCGTTCGGGGATTTCGTGCGTGGACGTAAAAACCGGCCGCAGGTACGGTTTACCCTGCAGCCGGTCGTAGATTTGTGTCTCGTAACTTAATTTGCCCATCATTCTACCCCTCGTTTTTAGATGCCGATGGCGATAACACGAACGACAACGCCCGAAAGGCTAGTTGTATTGGCCACTTCCGAAGCAGCGGCCGCCGCTATAGCCCCGCCGGTAGCGTTTGAGATGCTAACCGCAGTTAGTGCGGCCACGCCCTCATAGACAATCTCAAAATCATCGTTATCGGCCAATACCCCAAGATTGACGGTCATATTGGTGGTGTCCACAATGCTAGTAGGAGCAAGGTTGGCGGCATTTTTGGTGATTTTAACCACGTCCGCCTCGGCAGGCGTCTTAAGATCGGTCGGGATACCGATTTTGGAGCCGATGCCGACAGAGATTTTAAGGTCGTTGTCGCAGATATTGTTTACAACAGCCGCTGTGACGGTATCGAAGGGCTTTGTACCGTACGCATAGCGGTATTTTGCGGTAGCAACGGCTTTATTACCAGCGGTTGAGGTGATGGTAATCGTGTCGGTCTGCGCCGCCCCGCGATAGGTACCGGTAATGGTGAACGCCATAGCCCCCTCGTAGAGGTTCAGCGGGCCACCGGAGTCATTGTGAACGCAGATACAGACGTTTCGGCCCATGTCGGGGTTGACATAAGCCGCCGGAGTCCATGCGCCAGCCGCCACCGCTGTCTCGGCCACAACCAAAGCGCCGTTTGTAGGCAAACTAGCCTGGTCAGCGTTGGCGGCATCCGTATTAGCGGACCCCTTGATGTCAGATCCGGCATGGACCAAGCGGAGGGTCTTGGCAGTTGGAGTCAATGTATTAACGTGAGAGTGAGCGGCCTGAAGTTTGACCGGCGTAAAAGCTTTCAGCTTTTTGTTGGTGTGATCGAACTCGAACATGTATCCACCGGATGGAGCAGCATGGACGAAATCCAGCGCACCAAGGCTAAACTGTTGCGCTGTCAAGGATTCCCCGTTGGTGGGGTAAGAGTCATCCAGTGTTACATCGGCTACAACACCGTACCCGTTGCCGAACTTAAATTTCTTGTTGACGGTTACAGATGCGGACAATTAAAGCACCTCCTGAAAGGTCAAAATAAAGGGAAAGAGGGGCCTAAAAGCCCCCCTTTTTTTGTAATCGTGGACTTAGCGGATATTAGTGTTCGGTGATCGTGGTAAGCTTGACTTGTCCTTTCGGCAAATCACAGGCCAGGTCGCAGTATTTCCGCAAAGTAGCCTCATACACCGGTTTAGTGGATACCCGGGTCAGCATATTGCCATCCCGGTCGAGCCAATCCCAGTCAGCCATCTCATGGATCTTCCAATTCTTTTTGCTGAGAGCGTACAGGGTGCTGGCCGGAGCGTAGCGGTCAGCCACCAGTGGCATCCCATTGTAAGAGAGTGCTTTCCATCCGCCCTTCAGTTCCAGAGTATTAACCATGGTCTTTTGAGCCGACAGTAGTAACTGGTATGCCCGACGCACGCCGTAGGAACAAAGCAAGAAGTCGATCGCATTGCCGGTCTTAGTTTCGGCATCGTCAATCCCTTCCTGGATTTTGATCTCGCTGATCTCGCCGCCGACAGTTTTTGCGGTCGGGTTGAACCACTTGTAGGTGCCACGGGCCAAACCGTACAGGGTGTTGTCAGCGGTCATGACTTTGGCAACACCGGTCAGTTCCAGGTCTTTGTTGCCGGCCACATAGATCAAGTCGCCAACTTCCGGTGCGGTCGTAGTTGTAAATACGATCTGGTTGGCATCTGTATCGACGCTGGTCACTTCCGCCTCGGACGTATCTTTAACGGTTGTGGTGTAACAGTCAATCAACATGCCTTCGGCGAACCACTTGGCGCTGTCCAGTGTTGCGGTACGAACGTTGCCGCTAGATGATATGGCGGTTACTGTCGCCAGTAATCCGGTGCCATCGCCCATGATCTGGCGCGAATAGTCACGCTTGGCATCGGTTTCGGCTTTCTCCAGGTCGTGGGTGAGTGCCTGCATGAACCCGGCCCTAGCGCTCCGGCTGGCCTCGATGGCCTTGTCGGAGACTTGGATACGGGCAAACAGGTTAAGGGTGTCGTGTTCGGTCTGAATGAATTTCCGGGGATTGACGGTCGGCAGTGTCCCGGTATCGGACCGGCTACCAATGCCACCCATAACTCCGTAAGACAGCGCCATTTTGATCTTGTAGCCCTCGACGTGCTCGCTGCCGCGGTCGAGTTGGGTAGCAAATGCGCTAGCACCTTCGTTCAGCTGGTACCGGAGTCCGTCCAGATACCAGTATTTCAGGGCGTTAGCGATGTTACTAACTTGTAATGGAGTATCAGCCATTTAAATCACCTTCCGAAATAAAATAGATTTGTTATGAACCTCCGCTGAAGTATTTAGCGGCCATTTTTGATGCCTCCCGGACGCTCTTGGGTCGTTCCGCCCCTGCGGCCGGTGGGATGCCTCCCGGTTGACCGCCAATCATAATCGGCGGTTGGTTGGCCTTAAGGTCCTGGGCATATGAAGTCAGGACTTGGTTTTTAATGGTCGGATCACTGAGGATCTTTTGCAGGTTAGCCGGGTCCGCCAATAGTTGTTCAAACGTCGGCGGAGGAGGCGGCGCTGCGGCCGGGGCAGCCTGCGCGGACATCCCTTTCGCCATGTAGTAGGTCCACTGGATCGCCTTGTCCATGGGCAGGGTGTCCAGGAAGTCCTGATTTTCTAGGGCAATTTGCCCCATCTGGTCCACATAATCAGCAAAATCAGGAGCTTTCCCGCTCGAAACGAATTCGCCTATAACCTCCTGGAATTCGGACTGTTTCGCGTTTTGAGCGTGGCTTTGTACGACCGGTTCCAGTGGTTTCATTTTTTCGGCCATTTGTTGGTCGAATTTGTGCTGCATTGCCTCTGCTATCTGCTTGCCATAGGCATCCATGGCTTTAACAGGGTCGGCGTAGAATTCTTCCGCCATTTTTGCCTTTTGCTCTTCGGACATTTCCCTTTCCCACGGCATCTTTGGTGCTGGTGGGGCTGGCTCGGCGGGTTTTGGTTCGGTTATGGGCGGTTGCGCCGGTTTTGTGTAAACTTCGCGCAATTGTCGCTCTAACTCACCGATTTTGTTTCCCTGGTTGCCAAGGACATGTTCGAGTCCGCTGTAGGACTTTATCAGGGCGTCTGTGTTAACGCTGCCATCCGGGTTTTTGAACTTATCCGGAATAACCGGGGTTCCTGGCGCCGGGGTGGCGGCAGGTTGTGGCGCTGGCGCGGCCACAGGCGGCTGTTTTGGGTTCAACAGCGCTTCAGGGTCGGCTCCGTTCAGAATTTGATTAAGAAATTCCGGTGATCGCGGATCGATCTTCGCGGTTTCGGTCGCCGCTGCAGGTGTTGCGGTTGGCTCGGTTGCTGGTGCAGCGGGTGCCGGTGCTGGTGTTGCGCTGACGGAGTTATCGACCGGATTAGGGATTGTCATAAATAATCCTCCTTGGCGGCCCCGGTGGGGTTGTCGCCGATTTCAAAATAAAAAACACCTTTTCGGTGTTTCGGTAATGGCTATTAAGTTAAGCGGCGGGTTTGTCGCCCTTATCCTGACCTTCTGGTGACTGCTGTGCCGCCATTTGGGCCTGCATCGCTTTAGCCATCGCCATCAGGTGCATGTTAACGTGCTGGTTAAACAGGACTTCCAGCATCGGGTTCTGGGCCACGGCCTCTTCATAGTCAGTGGTAAGCCGGAATTTGTTGTGGCGGCTGATATGAGTGATTGCATCGTCGTAATCCACCGCCATGGCAGGCATCCCCTGGAACATGGCCCGGTTCTCCCGCTCAGCCTTGGCGATATGTAGCTGATCCTCGTCATCGGCGCTTTCCCACTCGCCCATCTCGATCATCTCAAACACCTTGGAGCGCATCTCGTTGTTCAGACGGCCGGTCTGCGGATCGAACAACAACCCGGATTCCAGCAGATCAAACACCATCTGCCGCTTCTGCGCCGGGCTCTCAGCCAGGGCTTGCATGTTGTCGAGGATGATATCATCTGATGTAATATCGCTACCCATCCAGTCAATAACGTCCGCCACGTTGTTTTTGCCCACGGCATGAAGCGTCCTTGGGGCGGCGACAAACTGCTTAAACAACCGCAGTTGGATCTTGCCGGAATGGATATTGAACCGTTCGATATTCTCCACGGTGTTCGATAGCCGGGTATCATCCTGCTCCTGGATAATGGACAATGCCACGCCGGATTTAACCCCGGCAGGAGCAGAAGATTGCCGACTTAGCTCTCCTACCCCGGAGAGGATGGCAAATTCGTTTAGCAGCGTGGCCTCTTCTTTGTCAAAGTCGGCCGGCAACGATGGATGTTGGACCGGTTTTGGCGGAGAAAAGCCTTTCTTATAGACGTGGATCGCACCGGGGGCGCTGGCTTCCTGCTCAAAAATGTCTAAATCAACACTGTTATCTTCGACGTCCCATTGACCTATGGCGGTGCGGTTAAGATGCTCAGCCTTTCGATTTCTGAGAGCGTTGTAGCGGCGTTGGATCGGTATCAGCCTCTCCAGCACCGTCTTGCCCCAGATGATCCCGGGACGTTTCAGGCATATTAACATAGATATCGGTAGGCCAGCCTTGCCTTTTTCGCCCACTTTGTACGGCAGTGGCCCGGCGTAGAGTTTTTTGCCACCGGCTACGATAATCAATCGGCCGCTTGGATACGCCTTGCTCGGCAATTCCATATACTCTTTAACGATGGCGTGATTTTCGAGTTTGACGGTGCCGACAGTAAACCCACCTTGCCCGTAGCCCAGTCCGCCAAACCCGGTCATAGCCCGTTGCAACTTTTCGGCCTCTGCTGATTCCGGCCGGACATCCACTCCCCATTCGTCCATGATGTCGGCGACATCGTAGGCCCGGGCATGGATAAAACTCTTGCACCCGGTAAGATCGTTGCGGTAGCTGGAGTCCGGGTATCCTTCGTGGGGCGGGAAGGTAATCACTTCCTCGGCGCCTTCGTGGATGTCTTGGACCGTGACCTCGCCCGTTGCCGGGTCAGTAACCTCTTCCTGGGCAATAACCTTGCCGGCATTAGGGTTCCAAATGTGCTTGCGGAACACTGTGCCGCATATCTCCATCCAGGTTAGTTCTTCGGCTTGCTTGTCCCGAAGTCCCTGATCATTATAATTTTGCTTCAGGAGCATCGTACCGACCTTGGCGCTATGCAGATCAGCCTGCTCACTGGTCCCGGGGCGACATTTAAGAATGGAGCGGACCCGCTTTAGTTTACTGATCCGGGTCTCGATATTTGGGGCGATGTGGTTGAACACCTCGCGCTCCTGCCAGTCATAGAGGATAGGTTGCTCTTCCAGTGACCAAGAGGCGGTGTTGATGTCGATGTACTGATTGCCCTCATAAAAACACTGATTTAGCCGCCATTGCAGCTCAAACGGGCGGCGCTCCTCCACCCGGCGCTTATACTCCCGCTCGACAAAACCCACTAAGTCATCATCATAGACAGGCTCGTTGCCGCCGAAAATGTTTTTGACTGTGTTTTTGACGGATTGAACAGCACCGGATAGCGCATCGGTCAATGTTTCAAACAACGGTTACTCACCTGCCTCTTGCCGACTGGCTTGATTAGTTGCTTTAAGATGTTTCTCCATGCCAGCCCGCAGGAAATTCCGTGCTTTCTGCGGAGGAGGGCGGTTTTGGTTATCGGCCACGGACTGATACTCGGTCAGATCCTTGGCCATCAGCCGGGAGTACAGATCGCGGCGCTCCTGGTCGTGGCGCCACTCCCGCCAGGCGACAAAGGCGAATAGTCCAGCGATGACAGATGCAAGTACGTACATCATCCCATCATCCCACCACCTTTTTTGTGACCTTTGTCGTGGCCCGTCCCGCTCATCAGGTCACCGATAGACGTGATCTTGAGGTCGGTGTTGTATCGCTTGCCGCCCTTGCCCTCGTCGCGCATACTAATACTGCCAACCTCAGCGGTGATCACCAAGTGGACGGTCTGCCCAAACTGCCAGTCCTTGATCCCGGGGAAGTCTTTGTCTGACAAGTAGATGGTCGGCGGGTAGTAGTATTCCTCAGCGGATGAAGGACAGCTATGCTTTGGCTCCTTCGGTTTCGGCATTGGGCGCATCTTTACTTTGCTGTTTGCCATCGCTTTTCTGATTGCTGCCGCCATCGGGTTGTGTTTGCGCGGTCTCATTTGGGACTGCTCCATTCTTCTGACCTCCCTTGATTGGTTTGTGGCTAATCTTAGCCTGGAGTGCATCGTTTTGGGCTGACAAAGCGATATTCTGGGCTGATAGCTCGTCGATCTGCGCCTTGCTCCAGGCAATCTCCGGTGGTTGCAACTCCTCCGGGATCGACTGGACGATGCTCTGGGCGCACTGCGGACAGACCTTGTGACAGGCGTTCAGCGGTCCATCCGGCCGGCCGATAAAGTATTTGGCTACGTTGGTGCAGTTGTAGGAGTCACAGAACGAAAGG
The DNA here is from genome assembly GCA_964511765.1 of uncultured Anaerolinea sp. Classification (GTDB taxonomy): domain Bacteria; phylum Chloroflexota; class Anaerolineae; order Anaerolineales; family Villigracilaceae; genus Villigracilis. Next base: position 2,355 of record CAZEGE010000118.1, on the reverse strand, counting down.
AACGGTTGCGGGAAAAACTGGGCTTTGTTGTTGGGTAATTTTGGTTCCATAAAAAAACTTATCCTCCTTTTAGAAGTTGATGGACGTTGAACATATCTCTTAACCAAACATTTCCACCATCGCCATGGTTCTTCGGCAGGAAGTGCAGACACCGCAGTTCCAGTGAAAACGCTCGATGAGTCTTGACGGCAACGCCAGCTCGTTTTTCATCCAAAAGAAATCCAACATCGTCCTGGTAGCAGCCTGAGTAAGCACAAACATCGCCATGGATGCACTCGCGACAGATATTCAGAAGCAGGTGGTCGTTCCCGTTGACATCCTCTTTCTCCCATGGGCTTTCCATCTATTCCCCCCCCTTCTACGCCAACCTCCGGCGCGGGCGATGCAACCGCTTGGCCATCCGCTCTTTGTCAGCCTGGATGTCGTTCTTCTCAGGCTCGGGTATCTTAACCTTAGTGCCCTGCTGCGGCCTAATATAGTGCGCTATTGCCAAGCCTAATATCAAATCATCAAAGCTACCCAGTTGTGCTTCGGGCCTTCCTTTCTCATTACGAACAAAGGTAAGCATTTCCTGAAGTGTCATAATATCGTTCATTAGCTCCGGATGTTCGCGAACGATCTGAACCAGGCTAGCTATGATCAAGGGCCGGCTGAGTTTGTCGGTTCTAAATCCAAATGTCGGTTCCGTTTTGCCTGTATAGGTATCAATCTTCTCCCGGACGAACTGTCTCGTATATCCCAGTCTTGCTAGCTCCTTCACCGGGTAGGTGCTGAAGTTAACCTCGATGCCCTCTAAGGCCACGTTATAATACTTACCCATGCAATACATTTGCCTGGTATAAAGGTCCTCGTCGAACTGATGCCTCAGCACTGCCGCCTGGTTGCCGGTTATATTGTTTAATACTTGGCCGGTAAAGTGGTCTGACCCATCACCCGCAGTGTCGCCACCGATAACGTAAGGATAGCCGTTCTGCACATCCTCGTAGATACTGATATAGCCATCCTCGGCATCGATCCATTTGATGCTGTCGTCAATGATCTTTTCATTCTCATAATCAAAAATAAAGAAGCCCTGTTTAATGGGCTTCTTCTCACGGATTTGACTGATGCGCTCGGTAACAATTTTGGCATTGAAGACGGTTTTACCAAGGACACCCCACTCACCCAGGCAATAAACAGCATAGTAGTAAGGGTCCTTGTCCTTGAACGACTCAAGAAGTTGTTTGTAGTTATCATCGATAAACTTGTTGTCCTTATATGTGGTGTGCAGGCTCATCTTGTTGGCCTGCTTGGCATCAACGAACTTTTTAAGCCAGTGGTTAATATTTACCGGGTTAAATGATACCGTGATTTGCTTCTGGTCCTTGCCACCACGGAGGCGGATGTCTAGCTGATTAAACGAAGCTTCCTCGGTCTCGGACGCTTCCTCCATCCACACGTCTGTCAGCTCGCCCCGGCTGAAGGTTATAGATTTAAGTTTTTCAGTATCATCCAGGCCTTTGAATATAATCTCATTACCGTTAAGTTTGCAGCGGATCCGCAGGTCTGACTCGTTGATCTTAAAATGGTCCGATAGCCCCCACCGGTTAATGACTTGCTTAAATAGTGCGAAAGTTGAATCCCGGTTGGTATCCCCAGTTTGGCGGACCACCAAAAGGTTTAATGTTTTGCGTTTTAGTATGCGGTAAATGTACTTTTGGGCTATAAAGTAAGATTTACCGCTACCTGCTCCACCATAAAAGATCTCATACCGGTAGTTGGTTTCCAGGTACGGCAAGTACGCAGGGTTGAATACCTTTTTCTTGATCTTGATGTTTACGGCCTTCATGGCTAATCATCTTCTAGGTCAACCGTAATAGTTATGTCCCCCGTTAGCCCTACCTCCTGCTTATCGCGCCATTTCTCCGGTTGCCTGTTCTTGAGCCAGAATATCGCGGCCGTCGGGTCAGGCGGGTAGTGCTTGATGTATTCCCGCTCGTCGGTAATTGCTCCCTGGTAGGTAGCAAACTGGGTGTCGGGGTGATGGTAACCGATGGCCCGATGATACAGTTTTTGGGCCACATTTGCATCGGCAACCTCCTTACCTCGCTTTATGGACTCGCATAATTCTGGATATGCTTTTTTCCACCGGTTTAGAGTGGCTTCGTCAATCCCGAAAAAGTCAGCCAAATCTTTATCGGTTGCGCCAAGCAGGCAAAGCTTATAAACCTGCTCGGCATACTCTGGTTGATATTTAGTTGGCCTGCCTCTCTTTGCCACCGCTCACCACCGCCCTTCGCACCCACGTTTCTCATCCACCGGGGGAATCAAAAAACCGCCTCACAAAGAGACGGCTTTAATTTTAACAATTTTTGA
>CAZEGE010000117.1:0-9827 GCA_964511765.1 uncultured Anaerolinea sp. | reverse complement strand
AATAATTTCCCCGCCCTGGTCACGTATGACGGAGAAAGGCCGCTTGCGACCCACCTGCCTGTGGAAGTGGTCGAAGGCGAAGATGGCGCATTGACCGTTTTGGGGCATATGTCCCATGCAAACCCGCAATGGCAGACGTTTGGCGAGGAAGATGTCTTGCTTATTTTTCAGGGCGCGCATACTTATATCTCGCCGCGCTGGTACAAGCATGTCAACGTACCGACCTGGAATTACAGGATGGTGCATGTCTATGGCAAGGTCCGCAGGCTGGCAGGCGATGATTTGTATGCCCTGCTAAGCAGATTAATCAAAAAGCATGAAGTGGAAACTGGATACAGCCTGGAGGCGCTTCCGCAGGATTTTGTCCAAAATGAGATGAAGGGCGTGGCCGGCTTTGCGGTGCAGGTGACGCGCATCGATGCGGGTTATAAGCTCAGCCAGAATCGCAACGACGAAGACCATGAAAATATCATCCGCGAGTTGCAGGAGCGGGGAGATCAGAATTCGATGGAAGTGGCGAAGGCCATGCGGGAAAGTTCGGGCGGTTGATTCATGATGGCCTCGTGAGGCGGTCATCCATACTTGACGAAACTCCCTCATCCGTATAAAATCCAATTCTTCGTTAACTTTGCGCCTCCTCGCGGAGGCGCGTTTTCTGCCAAAAGCGCCCTGGCAGGCAAGCATGAATGACCAGGAAAAAAGATTTGGCTAAATCTGCATCAATCCAGGTCATCAAACTCTCGCATGTAGATGTGGACGCACCTTATTCGGTAGAAAATAAATAGAATGTTCGGCGGCGCGGCCGCTTTGCAGAAAATCATTTCATAGGGTGAAGGTAACCGTGAATCGCACGGTGAGAGGCGCCCGAGGAGTAAAGATGGATAAAGTTGTACTAAAGGCTACAAAACGCGAAGTGACAGGCAAGCAGGTCAGTGCGTTGCGCCGTGCAGGTCAATTGCCTGCGGTCATTTATGGTCGTCACCTCGAACCGATTGCAATTTCACTGGATGCTCACACCGCCAGCCTGGAAATGGCCAAGTTGACATCCTCCAGCCTGGTCACGATCGAGCTGGACGGCAAGCAATACTCCACACTGGTGCGCGAACGACAGCGCAACTTTATCAAGGGCAACCTCACCCATGTGGATTTTCTGGCTGTGAACCTCGACGAAAAGATCCGCGCTACTGTGCGTGTGAATTTCGTGGGCGTATCCCTTGCGGTCAAGGATTTCAACGCCGTACTGGTGCGCAACCTTGAAAAGCTGGAGGTGGAATGTCTGCCCACCGACCTGCCAGAACGCATCACCGTGGATATTTCCGCGCTTAAGCAGATCGGCAATGGCATCCGCGTCCGCGACGTGGGTCTCTCAGATAATATCCGCGTCTTGAACGATGAAGATGAAATGGTGGTGGTCGCCACCGCCGAGAGGAAGGAAGAGGTTGAAGAGGTTGTTGAAACCGCCGCTGTTCCTGTCGCTGAGGCCGCCTCTCCTGAAATCAGCGTGGATCGCGGTAAGAAGGACGAAGAAGGCGCAGAGAAGTAAGTCTCTTTGCAATAAAAAATCCGTCATCCTTGCGATGACGGATTTTTACTTTAAGAATTCAAGCGTCTTCAAAAAATTTACGGTCATCCTGGCTGTGGCGCCCCACAGCAATTCGCCGTCGTAAGGGTGATATGCGATCAAAGAGCGGTCGGATTCGTGCAGTGAAAATTCCCAATAATTACTTCTATTTGCCAGCCATAATAACGGGATGGTAAATATGCGCGCCACTTCGACGCCCGCCATCCTGAAAACATAGGGCCAGGGGATGACGCCCACGATCGGACTCACCTGAAAATTGCTGACGGTTACCATTCGCCCGAGTCTCCCGAGGATTTGCACATCGGCCGGGACGATGCCGATCTCCTCCTCGGCTTCGCGCAGGGCGGTTTGTTCGGGCGCAGTCTCGCCCTCGTCGCATGCGCCGCCGGGGAAGGAGACCTGTCCCTTGTGCGATTCGACGCGGTCTGTGCGGCGGGTGAAGAGGATATGCCATTCGTCCCTGTAATACGTCAACGGCACAAGCACCGCCGCGCATTTCAAACGCATATCAGGGTGCACCGCCATTTCAGCATACTCATATAAAGCAGTCGAGCCTGACTGCGCTTCCATTAGTTTTTGGGAAATATATTCGTGAGTAATTTCCGACATAGTCGCTGTTTAAGATTCTCCGCGGACCGGGCTGCCGCAATAGGCACATTCAGCAGTGACCTTATCGAGCCATTCAACCTCATCCGCTTTCATTGCCGCGCCGCAGGATGGACAGTGCGTTGGCAGTGTGGGCCTTTTTTCGGAAGCGGATGTTCCCGAAGAAACTTCTTTTGGAAGATTGTCGTTCAATAAATTTACAATCCCTTCCGCTTCCATATTTAAGGCGCGCGCCCGTAGTTCATCCGCGATGCGCTGACCAAGCATCTGCATGCGCAGGAAACGTCTCTGTGCTGCGAGGAGGGTCAATCCGCGGCGGAAGTGTCCAAGGCCGGCTTCTTTCTGTCCGCTTAAAATGGCGGCGCGCCCTGCTTCAATATATAGAAATGGCGCACGTTGCGGAAAGCGTGCTTCTGCGCCCTGGGCAAGTTTGTGGAATGTGTTTTCGGCATTTGTGTAATCACCTGCCGCCATCATTTGATTGGCTCGCTGCAAAATGACCGGCACATCAGGTCCTGTCATCCTGCGCATGATGCGTTGTGCTCTGCGTCGGAACATCTCAAACCTCCTGGCTTGTGTCCACGCCCGCTTCATTCGCCAGTTCAATGGCGCGAGGGTCAAGGTTTGCTTCTATTTTCCTGCCGAAAACCAGGAAGCCGGTGTGCGCCACCATGCGGTCCGTTGGACGGATGCGGTTCGGGTCCGCTTTGTAATAGCGCAGCAGGAGTTCGCACACTTCGATGAATGCGAATTTATTTTTCCTGAGCGCAAGCAGGGTCTTTTCCACTTGATTGAAGGTGGGGAGCAAGGCGCCAAAGAAACCGCCGGGTTTGAGCGCCGCCCGGATTTGGGGGATATAGTCGAAGGGATTTTGCACATCAAGGAAGAAGGCGTCTGCGTCCGTTTCGTCGAAGCCTTCCTGAATGTCGCGCAGTTTGAAGTCCACGCGTGCAGCGAGCCCGAGGCGTTCGATATTTTTTCGGGCAAGATTCTGCACATCCTGTTTTTGTTCGTACGAAACGACTCTTCCCTCCGCACCCACTGCTGAAGCCAGGGCAATTGTCATCGACCCGGAGCCGGTGCCAGCTTCCAGCACGGTTTGACCGCCGGCAACACTCATTTGAATCAGAATGTAACCGATATCCTTCGGGTAGAGGATTTGCGTGGTGCGGGGTAATTCGTTGAGCAGGTCGGATATGGACGGCTGCAAGAGGAAGAAAGGCGCACCGCTGTGACTGAACACCTGCGAACCCCAGGGTTTGCCGATCAGGTCGTCGTGCTTGAGCACGCCGCGATGACTTTGAAATTCTTCGCCTGCCTTGAGGGTTAAAATAAAATGTTTGTGTGTCAGTCCGACCAGTTGTGCCAGGTCGCCTGCGCGTGCGTTGGATGAATAGTTCATAGGGTTTGTGTCCCGAATTATACAATAGCCCGAATGGTAAAATAACTTCAATATGACAGAAATGATTGTAATCGGCGGCGGACTGGCCGGCAGTGAAGCTGCCTGGCAGATTGCCCAAAGTGGACTTAAAGTTCGACTCTATGAAATGCGTCCCTCCAAACCAACCGGTGCTCATCTCAGCGGCGACCTGGCCGAGTTGGTTTGTTCCAATTCGCTCGGCTCGAACCTGCCGGACCGCGCTTCGGGCCTATTAAAAAACGAATTGCGGCGGCTGCATTCCATGGTGTTGAAATGCGCCGAAGCAACCGCGCTGCCGGCCGGCGCGGCGCTGGCAGTGGACCGCGAGGCCTTCGCAGGCCGAGTCACCGAGGAAATCAAAAATCATCCAAATATTGAAATTGTGCGCGCGGAGATGCAGGAAATTCCATCCACGCCGGTGGTTGTGGCGAGCGGGCCGCTCACCTCTGAAAGCCTTTCCAGCTCCATTGCATCCTTAAGCGGAGACCAGCATCTCTTCTTCTTTGATGCAATCGCGCCCATCGTCCACGTGGAATCGATCAACATGGAAACTGCCTTCCGCGCCTCCCGCTACGACAAAGGCGAACGGAATGAAGGCGATTACATCAACTGTCCTTTTACCAGGAAAGAATATTACGCATTTGTCGACGCATTAAAAAATGCAGAGCGCATTGAACTGCGCTCTTTTGAAGATGCCATTCGGACGGGCATCAAAGCAGGTCAATTTTTCGAGGGTTGTTTGCCGATTGAAATCATCGCCGGGCGCGGTGAAGATTCACTGGCCTTCGGTCCCATGCGCCCGGTGGGTCTTCGCGACCCGCATACCGGCAAACGTCCCTACGCCGTTGTGCAGCTTCGGCAGGATAACCTCGCCGGGAGTTTATACAATCTCGTCGGTTTTCAAACGAACTTAAAATTCCCCGAACAAAGACGGGTGCTGCGCATGATCCCCGGTTTGGAAAATGCAGAGTTCGAGCGCTACGGCCAAATGCACCGCAACACCTTTATTGCCTCGCCAAAACTCTTGCGCCCCACGCTTCAACACATCGTCCGCGACGATCTTTTCTTCGCAGGTCAGATCATCGGCGTGGAAGGTTACGTGGGCAATATTGCCACTGGTCTGCTGGCAGGACTCAATGCGGCGCGGCTTCTTCAGCATAAAACGCTCATCACACTGCCGCAGGAAACCATGCTTGGCGCACTCTGCCATTACGTAACGCATGCCAGTCTCAAGGATTTTCAACCCATGAAAGCGAATTTCGGAATTTTTCCCCCGCTCAGTCTGACAACCAAAATCGGAAAAAGGGAACGCGGCCAGGCCTATGCAGAACGCGCTTCAAATTCACTTGAAAAATTTCTGGAAGAACTCCATGACTAAACGCGCCGCAATTATTTATTTGACTTTGATTTTCGCCCTTCTATTCCTGGTTGCAAGCTGGTATCTCGCCTCTTTCCTGACCCATGAAGCTGATTCTGCTTCCTTTGACAGTTCCCGCGCCTATGCAGATGTGCAGACACAAGTCGCTTTCGGGCCGCGCACGCCGGGGTCGCAGGGGCATCTCCAGGTGCGCGCCTGGCTGCGCAAGGAATTGGAATCAGCCGGCTGGCTTGTCGAAGTTCAGGAAACGGAAAGCATGGGACATCCCATTTACAACCTCATCGCAAAGCGAAATGAAACAATGCCTGCGATCATCCTTGGCGCGCACTACGATACGCGTATTTTTGCAGACAATGATCCCGACTTAACAAAGCAAAACCAACCTGTGCCCGGTGCGAATGACGGCGCCTCAGGTGTAGCTGTACTGCTTGAACTTGCCCGCAGTCTGCCCAAAGACAGCGTTCCTCTCTGGCTCGTTTTTTTTGACATGGAAGATAATGGCCGCATCAACGGCTGGGATTGGATCCTTGGCTCGCGTGCCTTTGTGGAAAAAATACCCGTCCAGCCCGATGCAGTGGTGATCGTAGATATGATCGGCGACGCAGATTTGAACATCTATCTCGAAAAAAACTCGAACCATGCCATCCGCGCGGAAATTTGGGCGGCAGCCGAAAGATCAGGATATGGCGACGTCTTCATCAACAAGGAAAAATATAGCATGTTGGACGACCATACGCCATTTCTGGAAGCCGGCATTCCCGCCGTGGACATTATAGATTTTGACTATCCATACTGGCATACCACCCAGGATACCCCGGACAAAGTTTCTGCAGAAAGTTTGCAAGCCGTGGGCGAAACCCTCTGGCACTGGGTGGTGGAACGATCCTCTCAATAACGGCGATATGGTCAAATAACTGAACTCAGCGTAAACTTATATCGATGACTTTTCGAGTCGGCAAATTCAAGCCCGGCCAAATTCCCTTATGTCGTTTCAACAACAAACAGAATCGGAAGTGAAAATCAGTGGCAAAGAAAACCCCTCAATCGACAAGGCCTCAGCGTGAACGCGCTTTCCTCGTCGGCGCTGAAATTAGCGGCATGAAACAACTCCTCACCCTGGAAGACTCGCTTGCAGAACTTGCCCTGCTTGCGGATACCGCCGGCGTGGATATCGTTGGTGAGCTGACTCAAAAATTACACCGTCCGCATGTCGAGACGTACATAGGTCCCGGCAAGGTCGAGGAATTAAAAGCGCTTGCCGAGGAAACCCTGGCCGATGTGGTCATCTTTGATGATGAACTCTCGCCGCGCCATCAACGAGAATTGGAAAAAGCGCTCGGCTTGACCATCCGCGTCGTCGACCGCACCGCGCTCATCCTGGATATTTTCGCACAACATGCCCACACCCGCGAGGGCATGCTGCAGGTGGAACTCGCCCAGTACGAATACAACCTGCCTCGCCTGACCCGCGCCTGGACCCATCTTGAGAGACAGGCTGGCGGCGGCGGCGGACGCGCAGGCTCCACGGGAGGGGTTGGTTTGCGCGGACCCGGTGAAACACAGCTTGAAGTGGACAGGCGCTCGATCCGCACGCGCATTTCACACATCAAAAAAGAATTGGAAAAAGTGGAAGCGCACCGCCTGCGATACCGTGCACAGCGTAAACGCTCGCGCATTCCCATCGTGGCCCTGGTTGGCTATACCAATGCAGGTAAATCCACCCTGCTTAATCGGCTTGCGAAATCAGAAGTTTATGTGGCAGACCAATTATTTGCCACACTGGATCCCACCACCCGCCGCGTGCGATTGCCCGGTGACGACCTTGCCCTGTTTACAGACACGGTTGGTTTCATTCAAAAACTGCCCACTTCGCTGGTTGCCGCTTTCCACGCCACCCTGGAGGAAATTGCAGAAGCTGATCTGCTCCTGCATATCGTGGATATTTCCCATCCCAACGCGCTCGATCAATTTCAGGCGGTGCAGGAAACGTTGAAAGAAATAGACGCCAACCATATACCCATGGTCACTGCCTTGAACAAGTCAGATCGCTTAAACCATCCGGAAAATGCGCGTGAGATATTGGAAAGCTTTCCCAAGTCGGTCGCCATTTCTGCACTGGCAGGCACTGGCATAACAGACTTGCTGCAGCTTGTCCATGAAGAGTTATTTGAAGCCTATACCGCCATTCATGTGAGACTTCCCTACAAGGAAGGCGCGCTCATCTCCCTCTTCCATGAACTGGGCCTGGTCGATCGCCTGGAACATGAACGCGGCGGCGTGGTCATGCAGGGACGAATTCCAGGCAGGCTTTTGGCTCAATTTTCCCCCTGGGGGGCAAAACCAAAGCAATCTGAAGATACATCCGAAGATCTTGAAGAAAGTGACACGGATGACGTATGATCCCAAAATTTTTGGATCGTTTGTCGATATTTCCTACACACCGAAAATACATATCGTCTTCGGCATTTTGATCGCAATACCCTGAGGTCAACTTAAACTCATAAATGTCTCCAGCATTTGTCGGAAAAACCCTTCTCAATCAATATCACGTCGAAGAATATATTTCATCCACCCCTCTTGGCGAATTCTATCGCGCCACAGATGGACGGAATAACAAATCACTTGGGCTCACACTTCTTACAGAAGCAATCTCCCAAAACACGGATGCCATTAAAGAACTTGAAGCCAAGGCTGCTAAACTTCAAGGCATTTCACATCCAAACCTCGTCAAATATCTGGGTCTATACCAGACGCCCACGCTTGCCTTTTTGCTCGAAGAATGGGTCGACGGGCCATCCCTGAGCAGCGTGCTTGATAGGGCGCCCGTTTCAATAAGCGAAGCGCTTATTTACGCAAAAGCCGTTTGCTATGCGCTTGATGCGCTTCATAAACAAAGCTACTTGCATCTCCACCTGGCTCCTGAATTAATTCATATCACCCAGCGCGGTGAAATCCTACTTGGGGGCTTTGCCAACGCTTATCCCATGGGAATTGTGGCTACACGCAAGTTCAGTAAATATCCGCAAACCTATACTTCCCCGGAGCATCTCAAAAACCAGCCACTTGACTCGGCAGCCGATATATATGCGCTCGCCGTACTTCTTTATGAACTCATCACAGGCGCATGGATCAATGGCAAACGCGCTCCCAAAACGAACGATGCCATTATCAACATCCATCTTGCCGGTACGCCCCCTGCGCCCATCACGCTCAATCAGGAAATCCCGGACCATTTCTCGCGCATGCTCCTTTGGGCGCTTCGCAAGAACCCGGGCGAACGTTTTAAGACAACAACCGAATTACTTTCATCGCTTGCGCTTGCCGCGCGTGTTTCAGTGGATGAAATTCCGCTTCGCGTCAAGCCGACGACTGAATCATCGCCGATGCAGGCTCCTATAACATCGGCGATTCTTGGAGATTGGCATTTCCTGCCGCCTGCCAAGCCAAATATCCTCAGCAAAGACTCCCCGCCCCTGGAAGACCGCCTGGCCTCGCTTGCAGTCCCCAAAAAGAAAAAAACACGCAATGGTATTGTTCCAATCTTTGTTTTCATTTTGTTAATTGGTTTTATTTCCCTGTTCTGGTTTGTGCGGCCGGCCGAAGTTCCTGTCGCAACACCGGGGCAATTCACGCCCTTCGCATCGGACTACACTCCGCCGCCCACCCTCACTCCCCTGCCCCTACCCACGGATCCGCACGGCGGGCGAATCGCCTTCACCTGCACCCGCGAAGATTTTAACCAACTTTGCATGATCAACCGCGACGGCAGCGGTCTCTCCCAACTGACCGACATGCAAGCCAGCAATTACTACCCCGTTTTCACACCGCATGGCGACTCCCTATTGTTTTCATCCAACCGTAACGGCTCATTCGACCTTTACCTTTTATTATTCGATGAAAAACAATTACTTCAGGTCACCCAAAATATAGGCAATGTGGTTTCGCCTGATTATTCACCAGATGGACGCAGGATCGTTTTTGCCAATCGCGCATCCGATGAGCCCGCATCCATTTGGATGGTGAATGCGGACGGATTGAATCCGCACCTCGTCTACGCGGGCCCAAATACCATCGTCGCAACAGCCTGGTCACCGGACGGGGAAAAGATTGCTTATGCCATGTCCGTTGGGATTCCGCAGGAGTATGAAATCTTCATCATGGACACCAACGGCAAAAACCACCTCCGCCTTTCGCAGGGATTGAGAGGCATCGGCGGCAGTATCGACTGGTCGCCGGATAATAAATATCTCTTGATCTATGCCGGGCCATATGGGGATAAGGATCTCTTCAAACTTGAAGTGGAAACGGGAAATTATATTCAACTCACCGATGGCGGCAATAACGCAGGCGCATCCTACTCGCCCGATGGGCTTTACATCGCATTTAATTCCCTCCGCAATAATGACCAGGCCGATCTTTACATCATGCGCGCGGACGGCACCCATCAAGTACAACTCACGAACGACCCCGAACCCGACTGGGGACCGCAGTGGATCAAATGATTGTCAGCCAATGAAAACACTGATTGATTCGAATCAATTTTCAGCGAACTCGGATGCGTTTTTTCGTCGTATGAAATCGGACTGACGATTTTGCAGTCTGGTCGACATTGAAGATATTATTATGACTTGCAAAGGGGATATCCATAACAAATCCTTAATAATAATTAAACAAATTACACCGCTTAAAACCTTTACATGCTGTGTATTTAATGTATTATTGAAAAACTAATGGCGTTTTTCCCGGCTCGACCACCGGGGAGGGCGCTGTTCATCTTTAATCCATGGAAAAGGAAGTTATATGAATGTCCAAGCAACCAAGTTCCTATCTGTCTTCTAAGT
>CAZEGE010000116.1:0-10275 GCA_964511765.1 uncultured Anaerolinea sp. | reverse complement strand
TATTTCTTTTTCTTACCGCCTGAATACTTAATTTCCAACAACATTCCTGTGGCATTCTTCATTGTTATCTCTGCCTTCTTATCATCGTGGTTGATGGAGAGTAATTGTTGAATTCACATCATTATAAAACTGATGGAATTGAATAACAAGAGCCCATTAAGTATTCCGCTTGGTAAGGTGATAATAATACTCTAAACCGATTGCAAATTAATTTCGTAGTATATATTTTCAATATAGGTAACCTTATGGTAGATAAGATCGCGATCTTGGAAGGTTCCTCGCTGATTTTTGAGCAAGTCAACGTCAGCTGGGTATTGGGCTTGAATGAAAGCCCCAATCTCTCGTCTTTGCGCATACACGTTTGCAAACATTCAACGGGGCGGCGCTGGTACAAGTGTATACAGGGTTGATCTATCGCGGGCCTGGTTTGGTGAAAGAGATCGTGAAGGCGTTATAAATTATTTTTGTATGGGACGCACCGCGGGCATGGGGGCGTCATTGCGGCGGGTGAAAAATCCATCAGGCAGGGGAATGGGTTCTATGGTGCGGCGGCTTGAGAGTGAGTCGGCAGGGGCGAAATATAAATTGATGGGGCTGTCGGTGCCGAGGCGGATGTCCTGGAAGGCGAAGATGACGAAGGTTCCATCCGGGCTGAAGGTTGCATCGCGATAGCAGCAGTTTCCCTCAATTGGGGCGAGTTTTTCAAATTTATGCGTGAAGGTATTGTAAAGGCCCATGTCTCCAAATCCGCCGTTGCGCACATTTCTATTAAGGAAGAAGAGCAGGTCCCCATCCCAGTCGAAATTAATGATCTCATTGCTAAACGCGAAACGCGCGCCGGGAAATTCATCCAATCGTATGGGTTCGGAATCCTGGCAATGTGTGATATCCATGATACGAATGGTATCGGCAAACACTCCGTTGGAGGGCGCCAGGAATTTGATGGCGAGTTTTTCCCCGTCGTCGGACCATAATGCGTCTTTCACGGCGATTTTGTTATAGAAGAGACAGCCATCCATATTGAGCAGGTCTCTCTTTTTGGTGACGTTTTTTAATTTCTCAAGATCGAATGGAACTACAAACAATTCGCGCGCGAGGCTGAATGCGGCTTCCTTTCCATCAGGGGAGACATGGAAGGATTCAAAATATTCGGCAGAGATGAAACTGAAAATAATCTCCTCGCGCAGGGTTTCGATGTCCACTGTTTTTACGGTCTTGCCGGCCATGTAAAGGATGGTCTTGCCGTCGGGCAGCCACTCAAGGTTGAACTTTTCTACGCCATCCTGGGTTACGGATTTCAAATCGCTGCCGTCCACATTCATGATCCAGATCTCGTTGTTTCGTAAAAACGCGATCTTGTCTCCGCCGCCGATGACCGGCAGAGAGGGCAGGGTAACTTCAGTGGGCGTTGTGGCGGCGATTTCAACAACGGATGATGCCCCCGTTGCTTCGACCACAGGCGTGGAAGTATAGGTTGGCAGGAGGACGGCGGAAGTCCCAGGGGGCGCTTCAAATCCAGGTAAAAGCAGGTTTCTGCCAAATAAATAGAGTCCACCCGCACACAGGATTAGGAGGAACAATCCGGCAATCACAACCAGCGAACTGCGGCGTTTTTTCCTGCCAACGAAAGTTTTATTGTAGGGAGATTCTTTTAATGTCGGCGGTTCGTTCTTCCTTATTCTTTCAGTAGGCGTTTCTCCGCGCAGGAATGCCTTGATCGTTTCCACCATTTCAGCGGCGGTTGAGAAGCGCTCGTCCCTGTTCTTCGCCATGCCTGTGGAAATAACCTTTTCCATCCATACCGGCAGGTTTGGATTTTTTTCCAGAATATGCGGGACAGGCTCTGTGATGTGTTTGATCGCCACGGCCAGAGGCGTATCGGCGTGGTAGGGTTGTTTGCCTGTCAGCATTTCATACAGGATGACGCTCAGTGCATAGACATCGGCGCGTCCATCAAGAGCCTCTCCGTTTGCCTGTTCTGGAGCCATGTAAGCGGGTGTGCCAATGATGGCGCTGCCCGTCATACTTCCTGCTTCGCCCTGTGCGAACGTAGCTATCCCAAAGTCGGAAATGAGGGGCACCCCTTTATTGGTAAATAATATATTGCTTGGTTTGAGATCGCGGTGAACGATCCCTTTTGCGTGAGCTTCATCCAACCCCGGAGCGATCTGTTCCAGGAGTTTTGCCGCCGCCTCCACGCTGAATATGCCGGCTTTTATGCGTTCGGAGAGCGAGCCCCCGTTCACATAACGCATGACAAAATAAGGCTGGTTATCTTCCTCACCCACATCATACACAGGCACAATGGATGGATGCTCGAGTCTGGCGATGATCTTTGCCTCGCGTTCGAATCTTAAACGGAATTGCGGGTCTGCATGAATCAACTCAGGCGGTAGAACTTTGACGGCCACCTCACGCTCAAAACGCGGATCGTATCCACGATAAACGGTTGCCATACCCCCGCGTCCCAACTCGGATTTTATTTCGTAGCGTCCAATTTTTTCGGGTTGCATGGTGCAAGTATACCTATCCATGGGAGTGAGTGCAAGAAAAAGGCGTTGCCAATCTGGTTGTAGGAGCCGAGTCGCCTGCCCCCTATATAAAAAATTCTAATAAATTTCTAAAATGATACATTTACACAGTTGTGGTATATTCCCGCATACAACAGGTAACCTTATGGACGATAAAATTACAATCATTGAAGGACCGCCCCCAATCTTTGAGCATGTTAATGATGGTTGGGCAATGGGCTTGAACGAAAGTCCAACTCTCTCCGTGCCTGCGCTGACGCGTTTGCGAACCTTTAACGGACCCGCGCTTGTGGAAAGATGCTATGCCGCCTGGCACAACAAATCATCCATCCATTTGCATTATCGCAACGATATGGGCCTCGAGCAAACCGCCCCCATCCTTGCCGCCCGCAATGTGGAAACACCCGAAGGCCATGTCTTGCTTTTGTGGATCTATCTCGATGGCGATGGCGTGGAATATGAAATGGATGCAGGCGACGACGACCAGATCGACGATTTCCCGGATGAATAGTTTCTTGAAAAGTGACAGCCACCTTTAGGTGGCTGTCACTTTTATTTGGAGGATGCATGACCACGCTTCTTAGCTCGACCCAGGCTGGCACAGCGATGCTGACGCTTAACCGCCCCGAATGCGCCAACGCCTTCAACTTTGAGATGACAAATGAATTACAGCGCGCCCTCGCCGAGGCCGAGCGCGACTCGCAGGTGAAATGTGTGGTCATCACCGGCGCTGGAAAGGTTTTCAGCGCGGGTCAGGACATTGGCGAAATGAAAAAAGGTAAATCTATTTCCTATCGCGAGCATTTGAATAAAACCTACAACCCATTGATCTTGCAAATCAGAACCATGGGCAAACCCGTCATAGCCGCAGTAAATGGACCGTGCGCCGGCGCAGCCTTTGGCATTGCACTGGCATGTGACCTGCGGATTGCAAAATCCACGGCATATTTTGTGGTGGGCTTCAGCGGTATCGGCCTCGCGCCTGATTCTGGCGTCTCGTTGTTCCTGCCGAAATATATAGGGCTGGGACACGCGCAGGAATATTTTTATTCCAATAAAAAAATCAAGGCGTACCGGGCTTATGAATGGGGCATGGTCAACCGGGTGGGAGGCTTCAACTATCAGCGGTTGATCAGGCGAATTGCAACCGAGCTGGCTCAAGGTCCGTGTGAGGCGTTTGCAGCGGGCAAAAAGGCCTTTAACCAGGCGATCCTGCCTAATCTGGAGGAAGTCCTGAATTTTGAAGGAGTTCTGCAAGAGGAAGCTGGCAAATCTGCCGAGCATCAGGAGGGTGTCGCGGCTTTCTTGGAGAAGCGTGCGCCAAAGTTTGGGTAGCGTATCTTTTCACTAGGGATGGGGGTTATTAAAAGTAATCAAAAAACGTCATAAATTATCAAAAATAAGCGGAGATTTGTCATATTGACGCAAAATAAATTATCGTGTAAAGTTTGACGGTAATTGTGATTTATTGGATAATCGTATGGCCCAGTGTGTTGACGTACATCGTGTATAAAGCGGGCACCCCGTCCGGGGTACCCGCTTATATTTTTCTCTATACCCTTTTAGGAGAACAACATGTCAGGACAAATAAATGCTTTTGAAATGGCGCAGAACCAATTCGACCATGCCGCCAAGAGACTTGACCTAAAACGCGAAGTGGCTGAAGTGTTGCGCTGGCCCGCGCGTGAATTTACGTTTCGTATTCCGGTACGCATGGACGACGGTTCATTGAAAGTGTTTACCGGCTTTCGTATTCAGCATAACGATGCGCGCGGTCCCAACAAGGGCGGCATTCGTTTTGCGGCTGATGAAACGATGGATACTGTGCGCGCGCTGTCCATGTGGATGACCTGGAAGTGCGCCGTAGCCGATATCCCATTGGGCGGCAGCAAGGGAGGCATCATCGTGGATCCCTCGACGCTTTCGACCAACGAAAAAGAGAGATTGTGCCGCGGCTGGGTACAGAACATTTGGCGCAACATTGGTCCCCGCCAGGATGTGCCCGCTCCCGATGTTGGCACAACCCCGCAGATGATGGGCTGGATGATGGATGAGTATTCCCGCCTGGTGGGTCAGTTCACGCCGGGCGTGGTGACGGGCAAGCCTCTTGCCGGCGGCGGTTCACTCGGACGCACTGAAGCCACAGGCTACGGCGTAATCTATACCGTGCGCGAAGCCATGAAACACTTGAAAATGGATTCCACCAAAGCAGTGGCGGCTATTCAAGGGTATGGCAACGTGGCGCAGTATGCGGCTATCGGTTTTGTTGAAATCCTTGGCGGCAGTGTGGCCTGCGTCTCCTGCTATGATCGCCACGAGAAAAAGGTCTTCACCTACAGCCACAAAGACAGTATTGACCCGCGCTTCCTGCTGACGATTGTAGATCAGTATGGCACGATTGATAAAGCCAAAGCCGAGAAGGCTGGCTACGTGGTGGAAGGCGGCGATGCCTGGATCGGCAAGGATGTGGACGTTCTCATCCCGGCTGCCAAAGAAGGCCAGATCAATGCCGATACCATCAAGAAGATTTCCAAGCGCGTCAAGATCGTGGCTGAAGGCGCAAACGGCCCCGTCACTCCCGAAGCTGACGAAGTCTTCAAGGAGAACAAGGTCTTCAACATCCCCGACTTCCTCTGCAATGCCGGCGGCGTGACCACCTCCTACTTCGAGAGCGTTCAGAACGATATGAACTTCTATTGGACGAAGGAAGAAGTGTTGCAGAAACTCGATACCAAAATGACCGTCGCTTTCCACGGTGTTCTCGATATGAGCCTGGAGAAGAAAGTCTACATGCGCGATGCGGCCTATATGGTTGCAATTGACCGCGTAGTGAAAGCCATGACGTTGCGCGGCTGGCTGCATAGCGAAGCGTAAGTAGTGATCAGTAATTAGTAAAAGAGGATGTGCTTCGCGGTGCATCCTCTTTTTTGATTTGCGCTTCGCACTTAACTGGAGGTTGGTTCTGCCCGAGAAACAGAATCAACCCTGGACGGAGTCTGAAGCGATGTTTGATACAATCAAAATAAAAAAGAGGCTGTCATGTCAAAACAATCCTTCAAATGGGACGATCCCTTTTTACTTAACGATCAACTGACCGACGAAGAGCGTATGATCCGCGATACGGCGGGTAAATATTGCCAGGATAAGTTGATGCCGCGCATTCTCGAGGCGAATCGCAATGAAACATTCGACCGCGCCATCATGGATGAAATGGGGAGCATGGGATTTTTAGGCTGCACACTTCCTGAGGAATACGGCTGTGCGGAATTGAATTATGTTTCCTACGGATTGATCGCCCGCGAAGTGGAGCGCGTGGACAGCGGCTATCGCAGCGCGATGAGTGTGCAAAGTTCCCTGGTGATGCATCCCATTTATGCGTACGGTTCTGAAGGACAAAGAAAGAAATACCTGCCGCAACTCGCCAGCGGAAAACTGGTGGGCTGTTTCGGCCTGACCGAACCCAATCATGGCAGCGACCCGGGCAGCATGGAAACCCGCGCCAAAAAAGTGGAGGGCGGCTGGATTCTGCACGGCAATAAAATGTGGATCACCAATTCGCCGATTGCGGACGTCTTCATTGTCTGGGCAAAGGCGAGCACAGACGGTGAGATTCGCGGCTTCATCCTTGAGAAGGGAATGAAGGGATTGAGTGCGCCGAAGATCGAAGGCAAATTCAGCCTGCGCGCCAGCACAACGGGCGAGATCGTCATGGAGGAAGTCTTTGTGCCCGATGAAAATTTACTTCCCAATGTGAGCGGCTTGAAAGGTCCCTTTGGATGTTTGAACAAGGCGCGCTATGGGATTGCCTGGGGCGCATTGGGCGCGGCGGAATTTTGCTGGCATGCGGCGCGTCAATATACCCTGGACCGTCCGCAATTTGGCAGGCCGCTTGCGGCGAATCAATTGATCCAACTTAAACTGGCGAATATGATGACGGAAATTACTTTGGGGTTGCAAGGCGCCCTGCGGGTTGGGCGCTTGATGGACGAAGACAGGTCCACGCCTGAGATGATCTCATTGATCAAACGCAATTCATGCGGTAAATCGCTTGAGATCGCGCGCGCCTCCCGTGATATGCACGGCGGCAACGGCATTTCAGATGAATTTCATGTGATCCGGCATGTCATGAATCTGGAGGCCGTCAATACATACGAAGGTACGCACGACATTCACGCATTGATATTGGGAAGAGCACAGACGGGGATACAGGCGTTCAGTTCATAAAGAATTAAAAAAGAGGCTGCGTCATCAAAGACCCAGCCTCTTTTTGATTCAGAAATTTAATCCGCTGTCATTCAACTTTTTCCATCAATTCAATTCGATTTCCAAATGGGTCGAAGACATGTGCGCGTTTGTATCCATCGAGAGGCGGCTGCGTGACATCTGTTTCAAAGCCTGCGAATTGTATCTTTGTGATCAAGCCATCGAGGTTATCCATAATAAAAGCAGGATGCGCTTTTCGCGCAGGTTGGAAATTCGCCTCCACGCCGAGATGCAATTGCGCAGTCCCAGCTTCCAACCAAATACCGCCGCGTTTGGCTAATTCCGGTGGTTTTGGAATCTCACGAAAGCCCAATAAGTTGATGAAGAATGCGCGGGCTTTTTCCTCCTCCCCAGCGGGCATGGCAATTTGAACGTGATCAATTTCCAGAATGCTCATGTTATCTTACCATTGGGTAACCCGCATCGGCCCAGGCAGCAAGTCCGCCGAGAAGAGCCTCCACTTTGGTATAGCCGTTTTGTAAAAGGATGAACGCCGCACGGGCGCTCGTGTGTTCATTCTGTCAGGTACAGTAGGTGATGATCCACTGGTCTTTAGCGAGGGGGATATCGTTGATATTATTTTCAAAGTTAACCAGCGGGATCGAGAGCGCTCCAACGACGTGAGCTGCGGCATAGGCTTCCGCGCTTCTCACATCCACAATAATGGCCTGGCCCGCATCAAGCGCGGCTTTGGCTTCTTTCACGCGAATCCGCGGTACCTGGTCTTCGGTTTGTGGAACTTGCGGGGTATCGCTGTTTTGCGCCAGCGGTTGGGTTGGGACGGAGGTGGCTTCTGCCTGCGGTAAAGTTGCGTTGCAGGCGAGGGCTGCAAGCACAAGAATTGAAAACGCTAATAATGGAGTACGATTTTTCATCTCTCTCCTCTTATATTTAATACATCGGTGGTCCGGGCTGCTAATATTTATCCAAAAGCGAACGGCTGATTGTTATCTGTTATCCCCGTCGCCTTGAATCTTGCCGCGCGCCTGCCGATCCAAAAGCTTGGCGATATTGGATTCGGCCGCTTCGTCGAGGGAAATATCCAGTTCCGTGCAGGTTTGGGCGAGATACCAGAGTACGTCGCCCAACTCAGCCTTGAGGGCTTCGCGCGTTTCGGCGCTGATCTGGCCGTCCTTATCGCGGAAGACTTTCTTGATCTTGCCCGCCACTTCGCCGGCTTCGTTGACGAGTCCCAGGGTGGGATAGATGACGGCGTGCCCGATGGCGGGATATTTTGCGGTGGCGCGTGATTTGGTTTGGTAGTCGGTGAAATTCATAGATTCGAATATCTCATTTCTAATTATCGACGTCAATTAGTATTACTTTTACTGGCACAGCGGGAAAATGGCGTTTAAGGCGCTCAATATCATATACCAATTGTTCGCCATAAGAAACGCCAGAAGACATTTCTTTGTGCAAACCATGACATGGTACGATTTCTATGCCAACATCTGCTTTGTTTTCATTGAAAAAGTATTGAAATTTTGCCATATCATAAAACATGAAAGCATACTTTCCAAACTGAACCTCTACTAAAACTTTATCTTTCACAAAGTCAACTTGTTTGTATGCCCCATTAATCTCTAATTCGTAATTTGGAATGGTAATTGTATATGTATCTCTTATTTCGTTAAATCCTCTACTGTTGAATTCTGTTTTGAATTGATTGTTCATATCAATTGGAGAGTAAAGCTTTTTCCCTCTTTTTGTCTTCTCTTTACTGATTTTTGACCTATTTCCTTTGACAAGCGATATTACATCGTAGATTTCCTGTTCATGTTGGGGATATCTTTGATGTAAGATTTCTGTACCGCCAAGATGAGAGTACTCATAAATTATTTTCATTTTGATTTCCTCACTTTGTACTTTCCCTTTTTCTCAAAAAGTTGATGTTGTGCAGAGTCTGTTTTTTTGAGTTTTATAGTTTTTGGCGGTGCAATTTTTGCTGGAGCGATGGGATCGTAGACGGGGCGATCCATAGGCCTCATTTGCAATTCACCCTTTTCTGCCTTCTTGATTCTATCTTTAGCAATTGCAATATATTCTGCCATTACTTCCGCCCCAATTGCTTTTCTGTTATGCATTAATGATGCAATAGCAGTGCTGCCCACCCCCATAAATGGATCAAATACCCAGTCGTTTTCATTTGTCATTGAAAGTACTAATCTTTCAATTAATTCAATAGGAAACTGACATGGATGAATAGTTTTTTCTATGTGGTTGGACTTAACATTCGGAATATCCCATATATCACTAGGGTTCTTCCCTAGCGGGTTTCCAGATAATTCACCTTTTTTTGGCCCTTTGAAGTGTTTTTTTTGTGGATATTTTTGAGGCACTCTAATTGGATCAAGATTAAAAGTGTAATTATTAGATTTAGTAAACCACATAATAACTTCATATCTTCCCGAAAACCTTTTTGAAGCATGGAGTCCATGCCCAAAATGCCAAACAATGCGATTTCTTAGCTGTAGACCCAGGGATTCAAAAATTGGATATAGAACTATGTCTAATGGAATTATCTTTCCATTATCAACATAGTTTCCGACTTGCCAGCAAATACTTCCCGAGTCATCAAGTATTCGAACTGATTCTTCAATTACCTTTTTTTGCTGGTCTAGATAAATCTTTAAATCCCGACGAGTTTCGTATTCTTTACCTAGATTGTAAGGAGGCGATGTAACTATTAGTTTCACAAATTTATCAGGGATTTGCTTTAAGAGATTCAAACAATCGCCCTCAAATAAAACACAGGTAGCTGTTGGGTCGAATTTAGGTGAGGTTTTCATACTTCTTATTATAGATCAATTGTTCTGGATAAAGTTATTTGTTAAGATTTTCGGTCCAATATATTAATTAAACGCCTTTGCCAATTCTCTCCACCAATCATCCTTCTCCCCAGGGACAAAGGGCGTGTACAGTGTCAGCCGATCTGCAATTCCATCGTAGCGTTTCTTTAAATCATTTGCCAGGTTTTCCTGTGTGGTCATCAAGCAAAATTCATTCAACATTTCATCGGTAATGAGCATGGGCATTTCCGCCCACTCGCCTTTTGCGGCGAAACCTGATAATTTTTCAGCCGTCTCGCCCCAGCCGTGCAAGTCCATCACGGCTTTATAGGATGGCGTGGATGCGTAAAACGCGACCTGCATCCGCGCGAAGGCTTCCTCTTCGGGAGAGGTCGCTACGAACGGAGTCATTGAAACCGTGATGTCCTTTCGTGTCCTACCTCCCTTTTGCAAACCATCCTCAATTGCAGGTAAAATGATTTCGTTCATATAGCGTGGGCTGTTGAATGGGTGCGCGTGGAATCCGTCACACAGCTCGCCTGCAAGTTTTGCAAGCCCCGTGTTCACGCCTGCGATATAAATTGGAATTGACCTCGCCCCCAGCCCCTCTCCTTCAGGAGAGGGGGGCAGAGGGCCCGGATTAAAGAACGGCGACATTAAAGTCGCTTTGTAGTACTCGCCGCGGAAATTTA
>CAZEGE010000115.1:0-10290 GCA_964511765.1 uncultured Anaerolinea sp. | reverse complement strand
GCCCATGGGATCACGACATTGAAGACCAGCATTGCCATCCACATCCATCCCATTGGACCATTTTCATGGAAGTGCAGGAGTTGATGCGTCCACTTGTCGCCGCCGTACCATTGCACCAGGTAATCATTGAAAAAGAAGTAGGCCCAGGCCATGGAGATAATGAGCATGAGTTTGGCAATCGCTTCGAAATGTTCGGGACGAATAAAATATTTCATATTCTTCATCGTGCCGCGAACCACTGCAAGTACCATAATCACCGCGCCCATGCCAGAGTGCAAAGCGCCGACAACGAAGTACGGCCCAAAGATAGTGGAATTCCAGCCGGGTCGGGTGGCGGCGGCAAAATCCCAGGACACGATGGTGTGTACAGAGAACATAACCGGGATGATCGCGAACGCAAAGATGTTCATTGCATTACGCAGATGTGTCCATTCTCCCTCTGTACCCCGAAAACCAAGCGCTAGTATCTTATAGAAAGTCTTGCGCCAGCCAGTGGAACGATCACGCGCCATAGCAACATCGGGAATCAATGGCAGGAATAGGTACATGGTGGATGAAAGCAAATAGGTTGTGATCGCCAACAAGTCCCAGGTGAGAGGGGAATGCATGTTCGGCCACAACATACGTTCATTCGAATAGGGCATAAGCCAATAGAATAACCATACACGGCCCAGGTGCATAAAAATGCTGAAACCAGCCTGTACCAGACCAAAAGTGGTCATCAATTCTGCAGCGCGGGTGAACGGGCGGCGGAATTCAGCTTTGAACACGCGCAGGATGGCGGAGATGAATGTGCCCGCATGGCTAATACCGATCCAAAACACGGTATTGACGAGAAAGACACCCCAGTATGCAGGTCGGTTGACGCCTGCAATACCGAGGCCTTCCAGAATCATCCTGCCCCAGGTATAGAACAAGCCCCATGCCACGATTACGCTCAGCACTGCAAACACAGCCCAGAATTTCCACGATGTCGTATGCATGGATTCCATGACCATATCGTTCATTTGGCCGCGTGGAATCGGATCGAGCATTAAGTGTTCTTCGCGAAAATGCTCTTCAGCATGCCCTTCATGTTTTTTATCTTCAACCATAATTAGCCTCCCTTAAAGTAGGTCACGTTCGGCAACGTGCCAAGTTCTTCAAGTTGTTTGACTCCATGACCATGAACGCGGGCCAGTTGTGAGACGAGCGAATCGGGGTCGTCCACACGGCCAAAGGTGATGGCGCTGGCAGGACAAGCCTGTGCGCAGGCGGTTGTGAATTCACCGTCCACGATTTCGCGGCCTTCGGCTTTGGCTTTATCTTCTGCCTTATGAATGCGTTGGATGCAGAAGGTGCATTTTTCCATCACACCACGACGGCGGACAGTTACATCAGGGTTTAGTTGATTCGGTAAAGGTTCAGGGCGTTCGTAATCGCGCCAATTGAAGGAACGTACCTGATATGGACAGTTATTTCCACAGTAACGCGTACCGACACAGCGGTTATATACTTGCAAATTCAATTGCTCAGCCTGTGAATGAACCGTGGCCAATGCGGGACAAACAGGTTCACAGGGAGCGCTTCCGCATTGCTGGCACATCATCGGCTGGTTGGGCGTCATCTTTACTGCGGGGTACTCGCCCTCCCAGAAACGCTCGATGCGGATCCAGTGCATGGAACGGCCATAGCCTGAATCCTGTTCGCCAACAAATGAGAGATTATTTTCCATTGCACACGCGGCAACACAAGCCTGACAGCCTGTGCACATATCCTGGTCAATGACCATGCCCCACTTACCGACATGCTCTTCGCCCATTTTCACCTCGGACATATTCAATTCAATCGCCATGATTAATGCTCCTCACCAAGACCAATGCCATAAACACCCATAATACTTTCAAGGCGTGAGAGTGGTTGTTTCTTCCCGGTCTTTTCGATTTTGACTTTCATACCGGCAAATGCGAGATCGCCTGCTTCATTAAAATGTTGACCAAGTAAATCTGCAGGATTGACACCGCGCTTCTCAGCATATCTGCCAGAAGCAGTATGTCCCTGACCAAAAGGCATCGCGATCGTGTCGGGACGGATGGCTGGGTACACATAAACGGGCGCTTCCAACTGCCCGGCCTCGCTCACGATCTTAACCACATCGTCGTTTTCAATTCCAAGTTCACGAGCAGTTTCGGGATTCATCTCAACCCAGGTGTTCCACATGACTGTGGTTGTGGGGTCGGGTAATTCCTGCAACCAGGGTTTGTTCGCACCGGCCTCGGCCAATGTCGGCGAAACGAACGGGATAAAGAAGAATTCGCCTTCGCCAGCAAACTCTGCTTCTTTTACATTCTGGTTGCGGTTAAGTACGTCCCCCGCGCTGGGAATGCCGCGTGCATCAGACAGTTTCCAATAGCCGCCGTGCTGCTGGAAAGAAGCCATGAAGGTAGGAATATCCGGCGCAGAGATGGAGCCGTCTGCTTCGTTCATCAAAGAAGCAACTTTGCTTTGCAGGAATTCGACTTCGTCCTTGAAGGGAAGCGCCTCGGCAAATTGACCGCCAACCAATTGAGCCGCCGCAATCAACACATCTGCAGTTGCGCGGGTATTGTAGAAAGGTGAAACCACTGGCTGTGCACCCGACAGTACCGGTTGAGCTGACCCGGTGGCTACACGCTGGTAACCCCAAGACTCAAGTCCATGATGATCAGGGAAGACATAGTCCGCTTCCTGCGCGGTTTCATCCGGGAAAGTTGAGAATGAAATGATCTGTGAAATATGTTTACTCGCGCCGCCAAATTCAAGCGAGGCCGGCAATTCAAAGAGCGGATTGACACCATGCACGAACAGTACTTTGATCCTGCCATCGTACATCTTCTGGATGAATTCCTGCATTTCCTTCGCAGAAGCGGGGCGTTGGGATTCTGTCTGATTGGGAGCGAGTGGCGAGAAGAACACGCCGCCCGGCTTGCCAAAGTTATCAGCAACAGCGTTCAAAGCAAGCACGGCTTCTGCAACGGCGAGACCATTGCTCTGACCGAGCGCCGCACCGCCGGGGATCGCCAGTGCGGCGGCTGAATTTACAAACATCCCAGCAAGATGTTCGAGCATTTTTAATTTAATACCAGACTTTGATGCAACTTCAACTGGATCGACGTCTGAGAAAGCGCGAGGCAGCGGGCCGCCGCGTAACTCAGAGACGAGTCTTCCAATGGCAAGAGCGACCAGGGCCTCGGTCCCGGGGCGAAGCGGGATCCATTCATCCGCCTTGCCGCCAGTCGAAGACATGCGGGCCTCAAATTGCACAAAAGTTCCCCGTCTCTTCGTTAGAGCTTCACGCAGACCTGCGAAACCGCGAGTATAAGAAACCGGCGAGAGCCACGTCTCAAGGAAGTTCGCGCCAAATGAGAAAACAGCCTGCGCCCCACCTACATCGAAGAACGGCAAACCGGCTTCGCCCAAGAGATTCTCGGCGGCTTTGCTCAAGGTGGCGCGCGATTCAAACATGCCCAATGCGCCAAATCGGACCGGGGCGTTAATGCCTGTTGCGTTTGAAAGATCGGTTACCAGGTCAAAGAGATGATCGGGCGCCATACCCATCAGGAAAGCGATTTCCTCTGGTTTGTTGTTCTTGAGGACGTCCGCAACAGCCTGTATGGCGGCGTCCCAGGTTATTGTTTCGAAAGATGTATTTCCGCGCATGCGTTTGATCGGATCGGTTACGCGGTCCGGATTGTATAAACCTTGTAAAGTTGCCTGTCCACGCGCGCAGGTCTTGCCGAGGTTGAGCGGATTGTTCGGATTGCCTTCGGTCTTGATCGCGCGGCCTTGCATGGTGCGAACAATGAGTCCGCAGCCCGCCGCACATTCGCGGCATGTAGTGGCGTAATAAGTGCTCTGACCGTTATAGTTGTATTCGGGCAGCTGCATGTAAGGTTCGCGCTTGACGTAACGCGAAGCAGGCCCACAACCAGTGAGGATGGCAGTCGTCGCCGCGCCTACACCAGCCAGTTTTAGAAAATCACGCCGGGAAAATTTATCACTCATTTTAATTTCCTTTCGCCCGGTTAATAATGACATGTGCCACAGTCGGTCAGCTTGACCAGTTTTTCATGGTCAGCTCCTGCAGTCTTAACATGGCAGTTCAAACACCACCCCATGTTCATCACCTGCGGGTTCTGAGCAATGGTCAACTTACTCATATCACCGTGACAATCTTCGCAGTTTTTCCCCGCCGCAATATGTGCGCGATGATTGAATTGAACAAAATCCGGCACCATGGCAACCGGCACCCATTCAATGGGTGTGCCGTTTTCCACCGCATGCTTCAACGGCGCGAGAAGCGCACTCGTCTGTGTTTTGGCGATCTGATTATGACAACCCCAACACTTTGCTTGTGAGGGAATGCCCGCTGAGGGTCCCTTCGCTGCACCTGGATGGCAGTATAAACACTGAATACCCAGGGCAGCATGCGTCCGATGGGGAAACTGAATGGGCTGTTCTGGCGACTGCTGGGTCGTATAAAGACCATACGCCGCCAGGCTGAACAACGCGAGCAAGGCGATCCCCACTGCAATCAGGCCGAGAGGCTGTTTCAACCAGTCAAGAATTCTTTTGATCATGGATACTCCTGAAATGGACTTAAGCGCAACGCCGCCGTATTGGCAACGGCGGCGAAGGCTGAATTAACTTACTCAATGCAACGGAAACAAAAGAATGATGAGGAATCCGCTACAGCATGAAGGTACATAAAATCCTTCCTGACAAGCAGGACGAGGATAAGCAACATGACTTCCATAAATACCTCCACAACTCTCTCCATAAATATCTAATTGCTGAACCCCACCAGCAATTAACCCGCCGCATTATACATCGAAAGTACAGAAAAGTACATAAAA
This sequence comes from uncultured Anaerolinea sp., assembly GCA_964511765.1. Taxonomy (GTDB): domain Bacteria; phylum Chloroflexota; class Anaerolineae; order Anaerolineales; family Villigracilaceae; genus Villigracilis. Next base: position 5,416 of record CAZEGE010000115.1, on the reverse strand, counting down.
GAGTAAATTTGTACACTTTCGATACATGATACAATTGCAGTGAATAAAATGATGAAAACGAATCATATTTTCGGAATCCTGGTTTCTTTATTCATCCTTCTTGTCCTCGCCCTGGCAATTACTAATTTCAACCAGCCGGTTGCCTTCGCGCAAAACACGAATGTAGTCTCCCCACTTCAACAAGTCACCCCTACTTCGATTGCGGTGGATCAATCCGAGGTCGGTTCGACGGACGGCATCCTGATCATGGGTATTGTCATCGTGGTGATCGTCGTCACCCCTCTTCTGTTTCGCAAACAAAGAAATAACAGACAAGAAAACCATTGATTTTGGCAGTGGTTTTTTATACGAAATCAACCCAAGTTCAAATCCCCACCGCCTCAGCTCGACTCGCAATTCCCGATTTCGCATGCAAAGAGGAAAGATAATATTTATCCGCGTGCTCGCTGATAACAGGCAAAAGCGCGATTTATTTATTCGCCAACACCACCTGAACACTATCTGGAGCTTTCCAATTCCGTACCGATTAATATAAAATTATAGAAATTCAATGTATCCATATCTACGCGATGAGATGAATTTAATATGGAAACCTCACCCAAGATTCCATTGATCACAACCCAGAGGCTGGTTTTGCGTCCATTCTCAATGGCTGATTTGGCCATGTTGAAGCCCATTGTGCAAGAACCTGATATCTTTCATTATTTTCCAAACCAGGATCCCTGGACGGATGAAAAAACTGAAGGTTATATTCAGTATCAGATCAATCACTGGCATCTATATGGTTATGGTCACTGGGCATTGGTAAGGAATGAGACAGGCCAAATCATTGGCTGGAATGGGCTGGAGTTTCTACCCGATACAAATGAAACCGAAGTCGGTTATCTTTTGAGCAAAGCATTTTGGGGAAAGGGATATGCCACAGAAGCAGCAATCGCGGCAATTCAGTTTGGAATAAAGAAAATAAAGCTGAATGAGATCATCGGGTTGACTCATCCGGAGAATATCGCGTCACAGCGCGTGCTGGAAAAGTGCGGGTTTTCGTTTACACGGAGCGCAACCTATTTCGGGATGGAAATGTTTAGATTCGCCACTCAGGTATAAGGTCGGTGACCATCATCACCATTTTGCAGTTGTGGCGATCCACCATCACACCGTCAATCGGAGAGATGATCAAGAATGAAGTCATAACGAAAATCTGCATCAAACCGAGGGGCGCTTTCCGTTTTTTGAAACACTAATATAGTCATGCCGAACTGACTCATGGCGCTGGCAAGTACGGAAATAATCTATCCAATCCATACAAGAGTAAAGCCAAACATGCCGCGAGGACGTTTTGTAGAAGTTTCTTCCGTGTTTAATATATTCCTAAATCAATTATTTAGGAGATTAATCAGTTAAATAGATCCGGATTGGAAAGCCAAGTACTCTCTTGATCGAAGGTCTATCTATTGCAACATTCTATAGAAGAGGAATAACATTTCGCACTTCTCTTCCTGAATCTTTTTATTCAACAAAGATTTCGACGTGTTCGCCGTCTTCTTCGTCAACGACGTCAATGATCTTGCCCGTCACACCCATGCGCAGGGCTTCCATTACGTTGCTCATATCCACACCCTGCACTTCGGGAGCAAAATGGGCGCCGATCTTCATGCCTGCATCCACCAGCGCAAGCGGAATTTGGACAGAGGCTTTCGAGCGGCCGGTGCGGGTATCCGTCACGCGGACGCGAAGCCAGTGCGCGCCTCCTGCCCCTGGTGAGCGCGGCGACGTGGGAATGCCGCGACGCGAATCACTTAATGCTGCCAGCAGCTTTGAACCTTCGTCGGCGCTGATCTTGCCCTCTTCGATCAACTTCAGGATTTTCATTCTCTCTTCGCTGTTTGCCATTTCACACCTCTTGTTCCATGAATACTTTTATGCAATTGCTTTTTCACCATCATCCACGTGATTAATCAGTGGTTCAGTAATAGATTTCGCCATTGCAATTGCCTGCACCACTTCAGCCACATTCGTATTTTAAAGTCCAGCGATTCGGCTGCCGAAATTCTTCAGGAACCAGCCAGCAAACCCGATCAGGAGTGGAAACGCAATCGTAATTTTTTTTCGGGCCGTCACCATCACTGGCTTGCGAACGATCCGCATTCACCTAAAACCAGCGTAAAGTCCTACTGCCTGCGCCCCGCATAGTGAACAAAACTCCAATGAACAAGGGTATGCTCATGCAATAAAACCAGAAATTGATGCCGGCGTTTTGCTGAATACCAAACATGACCCACGCGCTTAACACGGTAAAAAGGACGCCTATCCAAAGGAATGCTTTCGAAAAACGCGCGGCATGCCTGCGCGCATGATCAAACTCCGGGGCATCGCTTCTTTCTCCGCCCGCGTCTGGTTCTGCTTTGAAAACATCGACTTCATCCTCAATGGGATCTTCCAAGGCGCGCATCAATATCGCAGCTTCCTCCGCGCTGATCTTGCCATCTGCAACCATCTGCAAAATTTTCCTGCGTTCTTCGGATGACATTACGAGCCTCCTTCCAAGGCAGCTAGTAATTTTTCTGCATCTTCGGCAGTAATCTTCTTATCCTGCAACATCTTCAAGATTGCAAGCCGCTCTTCATCAGAGATCAGAGTTTTGGAGGGCATCGGCACACCCTTTGGCGAGAAATCCCAATTCCAACGTCCAATTTCCACACCATGAGATCGGCGGACATGACGCTCTGCTTCGCGCGTCTTGCTTTCGATCCGGCGCGCTGCAGCTTCCACTTTCCGCTGGGCGCGTTGGGTAGCCTGCTCCACGCGGTGGGAAATCCGCTCACCAAAACCAGACCAATCCATGCCAATACCTGCGAAGTTACCAAAATCTTCAGCTGATTCACCGGCATCCGGACGATTGGAAACACGGATATCACCACCGGCATTTAATATCACTGTTGCTGAACCGTCACCAAGCGTGATCACACGACTGGCGGCATCTTCATCGGCATCAACATCCGGCCAATCCACATCGATTTGATCGGCAGTCAGGGTCAGTGTGGCGCTGGCTTTCGGCGGCATGACCAATAAAATGTCATCGCCTGCCGTGACCGAATACACATTACCAGCCTGCGGATTCACATACATCACGACATCTTCAGCGACATTCGCGTTTACGTTTCCACACACATCACGAAGAGCAAGATCGTCAGCAACTGAATCGAGAGTTACATTCCCATCCACATCACGGATGGATACGTCGCTGTTCGCGTTTTTGATGGATAAATTTCCCTTCGCGCCCCGCAGGCTGAAGTCCGCCTGAACTGAATCAATCTCAACTGAATCCACATCGCGAATCGAAAGGTCGCCGCCAATTTCCTTTAATTCAATGCCGCCCATCACACCGCGAATGGATGCATCACCGCCAATATTATTGATAATTATGGAAGCGGCTCTTGGCACTCGCAGGGAAAGATCGTCATCACAGGAAAGATTAACCTGGTCGCCATCCTGACTGATACGTATTTCATCATCATTGGCTTTAACCAGGATATCATCCCCCTCCCAACCGACAAGGCTGAGATCTCCTCCAATCGATTCAATTTGGATTTTGGGTGTACGCCCCGCAGAGATAGTTTTGGACATGGTCTACTCCTCTTCGCCGCGCAAAATGCGCATGGCTTGATCCGCGGTGATCTTGCCGGCTTCAAGGTCGGCAATGGCACTGCTTCTTTTTTCAAGATCAACATCCGGAGATTCATCCTTGCCGGGCTCATAACCCAAAGCGCGGATGATCTCATGCAACCGATTGCGGATGGTGGGGTATGAAAACCCAAGTTCCTGTTCCATGCGATTGATCTTGCCTTCGCAGCGCACAAAGGTGAACACAAATTCCAATTGATCGGGAGTCAAATTGGAAAACTGACCCGAAACAAAATTGCCTTCAATGGTCGTATCACAGGATGAGCAATGCAATCGAGCAACGGTTAATTCAGATTGACAGATCGGACAACGTGTAGGTGCAGGTCGCATATTTAAGTATCTCCAATTTTATGGTGCAAAAACTTCCGGTATTGCTTCCTCTTTTTGTCCCGGTTTGCTTCTTGTTCGATATAAAGCAAGGAAGGAAAATGTCGATAACATACCAACTAATCCCGCTGCGTACCAAAGGAGGTATGGCTTCGGTCCGTCAATGATCAAACCAGCCAAGTATGGGCCTACTGCAAAGGGAATGCCCCACGAGAACCCGGAAACAGCCATGTAACGTCCTCGCATATCTTCAGGAGCAAAGGACGCCACAAGGGCTTGCGAAACAGGTGAAACCACCATTTCGCCAATGGTGATGATCACCATCGCAACAACAAACATCATATAGGTGGAAACAAATCCATACATCGAGAAGCCAATCACATATAGGAATGTCCCAAATGCCATCATCAACATGGGTGGATAATTCGTAATGCGGCGCGTGATCGGGAATTGCATCAACACAACCATTGCGGCATTTATACTCAGCAATAAGCCGTAACCGGATTCGAGCGTACCATGTTCATTCCGTAGATATACACCCAGAGATGTATTCATATTCATATAGGTAAATACTTGTAACAATACAGCGCCGAGAAAAAGCATGAAAGCCGTGTTACGGAAGACCTGCCCATACCCTGCAAAGGTGTCAGCCATTGTTTCTTTTGGAGCATCAGGATGTGCCTGCGGCTTTGTCTCAGGGAGGAAGATGGCAATCAGGATAACCGCCAGAAGTGAAATAACAGCATCGGAAAGGAACAACAAAAGGTAGGAGCGAGCTGCTAAGAGTCCGCCAATAGCAGGACCGATTACTACAGATAAATTGAAAGCTACGCGCAGTATTCCATATCCATCCGCGCGCTTTTCTTCGGGCAAAATATCCGCGATCATGGCTTGATGCGCAGGCCCGGCGACATCTGTTAAAATTCCGATAAAGAATGCCAGCCCAAAGAAGAACTGGAATGAAGTGACAAAGCCCATCGCGACCGTGCTCAAAGAGGAAGCGATCAAACCGAAGATGATGATGCCCTTGCGTCCAAAGCGGTCTGTAAGTGCGCCGCCAACCGCAGAGCCGGCAAAACTGGAAACTGAAAAAGCCGCAAAAAGTACACCCACATCGGTCATGCCCACATTGAATTTACTGGTAATATAAAGCGCAAAGAACGGAAAGAGCAACGAGCCGCCGATGCGGTCAATGAAAGTAATGACGATCACGGTCCAAAATGTACGCGGGTATTCGTGATAAAGTTTTGAGATTCTTTGACGGGTATCGTTTAACATGCTATGCTGCTTTTTTGGTTAATTCTGAATAATTCGTTTGTTTTGCGGAATGTCGCATGCGCAGCTTTTTACCGCGTGCAACCATCCATTCGCCCAATGCGGCCAGGTTTTTACTTAGGAGGTTTCTCCC
>CAZEGE010000114.1:0-10295 GCA_964511765.1 uncultured Anaerolinea sp. | reverse complement strand
AATGCGATGTAACCATCCGCAAGCTCGTGCATGCGGGCTTTGCGGCCATGCATATCGGGGGCCACATCCATGCGGGTCAGGCCGGTGTGCGCAAGCGCGGCTGTGTTCATGGAGGGGATAATGACGCCGATCACCTCGCCGCCAGCGGATACTGCTCCATTGGCCACTTCACCCATCAACCCTGTCTTCCCACCGCCGTAGATCAGGCGCATCCCTTTTTGAGCGAGGATCATGCCCAATTGATGAGCGGCAGTTTTATAGTCCGCGTGAACCGAGTCGGAAGATCCGCAAAAAACACAGATTGATTTCATGGCCTTCTCATCTTTTCTATTTGGAATGATTTTCGACAACTTGATCCTGCAAAATGCACAGGTTAGAGTTACGTAAGTGTAACCTTTTGGCGCTTGACTTACAGCCTGCGCAGGGATAATAATATCACCATGGACTATAAGGATTATTATAAAAACCTCGGCGTAAGCCGCAAAGCCGGCGCAGACGATATCCGCAAGGCATATCGTAAACTGGCGATGCAATATCATCCGGACAAGAACCCCGGAGATAAAAAGGCTGAGGAGAAATTCAAGGAAATAAACGAGGCTTACCAGGTCTTGAGCGACGACAAAAAACGCGCCCATTACGACCAATTGGGAAGTGCATACACCGACTTCCGCACCAGCGGCGGACGTCCGGGTGATTTCCGTTGGGATGATTGGGGCGGTGCGCGCGGTTCCTCCACTAACGTGGAGGATATGTTCGGCGGCGGGGGCTTCTCTGATTTCTTCCGAACGATTTTTGGCGAGGCAATGCGTTCGTCCGCTCGCGGCCAGGCGGCAGGGCAGCCCGGCTATCAACAGGAAGTGCAGATCAGTTTTAAGGAAGCGTATGAAGGCACAACCCGCCAGTTACAAACGGATAGACGTAAACTCGAGGTGCGCATCCCGGCCGGGGTGAAGACAGGCTCCAAAGTCCGTGTAGCCGGTGCGGGACCGCAAGGACTCGATCTTTATCTTATCCTCCAGGTTGAGGAGGATAAGCGCTTCGAGCGGGACGGCAACGACTTAACCACCATATCCACGGTAAGTATTTTTACGTTGATCCTCGGCGGCGAAGCGAATGTGGAGACTCCCGCGGGCAAAGTAAAGTTAAGTATTCCCACAGGCACACAGCCCGACCAGGTCTTCAGGCTGGCAGGACGCGGCATGCCGCACTTGAAAAAGGCAAATACAAAAGGCGACCTGTTTGTAAAACTGAAAGTACAAGTTCCGAAATACCTGTCGTCCAAGCAGAGGGAACTGATCGAAGAAGCATCCCTCATAAAGTTTTAAAGTTAATAACAGGAGTGTTATGAAAACGAAAAAGAGCATTATCGCTTTAATGGTTTTGGCGCTTGCCGCACTGGCATGCCAGACTCCGGTGCTCACCAGGCAAATATCACCGACCGCTGTCGTTGAAACAGTTGCAACTACTGCGCCGGTTGCCTCCAATATTATGGTCAACGCTGCCGCGCAGCAGGAAAGCATGGTTGCGCTTTATGAACATGCAAGCCCTGGTACGGTGGCGATCGTTACCGATCAGGGACAAGGTTCGGGTTTCGTATACGACAAAGAGGGCCATATCGTAACGAATTACCATGTCATCGAAGGCGCCAAGAGCTTGGAAGTCCGCTTCAATTCAGGTTTCATGGCGTATGGCACCGTGATCGGGACCGACCTGGACTCGGACCTTGCCATCGTCAAAGTGGATACGCCAGCCGGGGAGCTTTTCCCGCTCCCGCTCGGCGATTCAGACTCACTGAAGGTTGGCCAGACCGTAGTGGCCATTGGCAACCCCTTTGGCCTGGACAGCACAATGACCGTGGGCATTATTTCAGCCCTGGGCCGCACCTTAGACTCAGTTCATGCGTCACCTGATGGCAATGCCTTCACCGCAGGAGACATCATCCAGACGGATGCGGCGATAAATCCCGGCAATTCCGGCGGCCCGCTTTTCAATATTAATGGCGAAGTGATCGGCATCAACCGTGCCATCCGAACCACGAATTTTACCGATACCGGCCAGCCGATAAACTCGGGCATTGGTTTTGCGATCTCCATCAATATGATTAAGCGTGTGGCTCCGGTTTTGATCGAATCCGGGAAGTATGATTATCCATTTTTGGGGATTTCTTCATTGAATGCGCTCAGCCTTGACATGGTCAACGCGCTGGGGCTAAGTCAATATACCGGCGCCTATGTTACCGATGTGATTTCGGGCGGCCCCGCAGACAAGGCGGGTATTAAAGCAGGAAGCACATCCACCGATATCCCCGGCTTGCTTGGCGGCGGCGATTTGATCATTGCCATTGACGGACATGAGACCCGCACCTTCGATGAAATGCTGGCTTATCTCATCACCCATAAAGGCCCGGGGGATGCAGTGGTTCTTACTGTCCTGCGCGGCGCTGAAAAAGTGGATATAACCGTTAAGCTTGGTAAAAGACCCTAATATAAAATTTCCGAGTCCTGGATGAACTCGGAAATTTTATATTAGCGGTATACTCCCGCAATGCAAAGTCAAATCATAGAAACGAACAATATAAGACTGCATGTACTGACCGACGGACCTGAAAACGGATCGTCGGTTGTTTTGTTGCACGGCTTTCCGGAGTTCCATTATGGCTGGAGGAAACAGGTTCCGGCCCTGGTGGAGGCGGGATTTCGAGTAATCGTACCGGACCAGCGCGGGTATAACTTGTCCGATAAGCCAGGGAAGGTCTCCGCTTATGATGTGGATATCCTCGCGAAAGATATCGTTGGTTTATTCGATCACTTTGGAATCAAAAAGGCGAATTTAGTGGGACACGATTGGGGGGCGGTCGTTGCGTGGACGGTGGCTTTGAATTATGCGGAACGGTTGGAGAAACTTATCATCTTAAATGTGCCTCATCCCGATGTGATGGTGGATTTTATTTTGAACAATAAGATGCAGCGAAAGAAATCCTGGTATGTATTCTTCTTCCAAATTCCATTTTTGGCGGAGTGGACCTTGGGCAGGAATAACTTCCATAATCTGGCGCGGATGCTGGTGGGCTCCGGGCGAAAAAGCACGTTCACGGCAGACGATTTGGCGGAATATAAAAAAGCCTGGTCACAACCCGGCGCGTTGACGGGGATGTTGAATTGGTATCGTGCAATTGTGCGGCGCAGTTTGAAATATGTTTTTCAAAGAAGGGATATTCCGGCGCGGCGGGTGAAAGTCCCAACATTGATGTTGTGGGGCAAAAGGGATGCGGCGCTCAGCCATGAAATGGTGGAGCCATCCATTAAGTTGTGCGAAAGCGGCCAGGCTGTCTTGTATGAGAAAGCCACACATTGGGTGCAGCATGATGAGGCGGATGAAGTCAATAAAAGATTGATCGGTTTTTTAAGGTAAATCCATGCCAATTCTCGCTCTCGTCCTGCTTTTTTTTTCTGCTTCCATGCATGCATTGTGGAATTTTTTACTTAAGAGTTCGGAAGAAAAATATATTGCCATGGGATGGCAGGTCATCCTGAGCGGGATATTCTCGCTGGTATTCATTTTCATAACGGGTCTGCCGCCTAAAGAAATGTGGATCTTCGCCGTCATCAGCATGATGTTGGAAGCGATCTATTTCATTTTGCTGTGCAGCGCATATAGTAACCATGATTTTTCGCTCGTCTATCCGATTGCACGCGGGGCGGCGCCGGCCCTGCTGGTCTTATGGGCCGCTATTTTTTTACGCGAGCAATTGACCCCAGGCGGGTATATTGGGATCGCCATGATCACAGGCGGCATCATCGTGATCGGAGCGACGACACTCCTGAATAATAAAAGTGAGAAACCGCATTTGAAAGGGATTCTCACGGCGTTGTCCGTGGCGCTGGTTATTTCAATCTACACATTCATTGACGGGACCGCCGTTAAAAATGGGCCTGCTTTGCCGTATGGATTGTCCATGTTTGTGATGATTCCATTTGTGACCACGCCGTATCTCGCAAGAAAATATGGCTGGAGTCAGTTTGTGAATATGTGGGAGAAAAAACGTGGTTATTTACTGCTTGGCGGCGTATTGGGTTTGGTGGCCTATATGCTGGCCTTATTTGCCTACACGTTTGCTCCGCTTAGTTATTCGGGTGCGATTCGCGAAGTCAGCGCGGTGATCGGAGCCTTTCTCGGCTGGAGATTTTTGAAGGAGGAAATGGGCGGGGTGCGTGTGGTTGGGTCTGTAATTGTGTTTGCGGGAGTGATGGTGATTGCGGTGTTTGGTTAATTTATCTTCAGGTTTCGCAGGCATCTTACCCGCATGGGTACCCTGTGGATATTAAAGACTTAACAGGATAAACAATGGCTGACCAGATTTTTCCAGAACCGACGGTGGGTGTATTCGTCTTCAACCAGGCGGGTGAGATATTGCTTTTGAAGAGCCATAAATGGCCGGGCAAATATGTTGTCCCGGGCGGCCATGTGGAGTTAGGCGAGCGGATCGAGGAGGCGGTCATCCGTGAGGCCAAGGAGGAGACGGGGCTGGATATATACGACCTGAAATTTATCAATTTTCAGGAATTCATCTACGACCCCTCGTTTTGGAAGAAAAGACATTTTATCTTCTTCGACTATGTCTGCAAGGCAGACTCGCTCCAGGTGAAATTAAACGACGAGGCACAGGAGCATGTTTGGGTTGGGCTTGAAGCGGCTCTTCATCTGCCCCTGGATTCTTATACGCGTTCTTCCATCGAAAAGATCATCGCAGGGAATTTGTCATAGCTTTTCCTCAGATTCCAGTTACTTTATACAGTTGCGCCATCTCAAAAAAATGTGTAAGATATGGTTGCCATGATACGGATTTTGGCGCTGCGTCTTTCTGGCGTTTTTCCGCTTTCCAGTCAGCAAGCCTGATGGGTACGTGCGTACCTAGCAGGCTTTTTTATCTCTTAATCCAAGGAGTAAGAATGCAAACACCGTGGGAATATCGGTACGCGCACCGCATGAAAAATATGGGAAGTTCTGTGATCCGTGAATTACTTAAGTTGACTGAACAACCGGACATCATCTCGTTTGCCGGAGGCTTGCCGGCGCCGGAGATTTTCCCGGTCGCTGAATTTAAAGAGGCGTGCAACCGCGTGCTCTCTGAACACGGCGCGCAGGCTTTGCAATACAGCACCACTGAGGGATACCATCCCTTGCGGGAAATGATCGCGCGGCACACTGCACGATACAGTGTGCAGATCACAGCTGAAAATATTTTAATCACATCCGGCTCACAACAAGCGCTCGATTTTATCGGCAGGTTGTTCATTAATCGCGGCGATTATGTCGTGGTGGAGTCCCCCACTTATCTCGGCGCTTTGCAGGCGTGGAATGCGTACGGCGCGCAATATATTTCCATCCCTTCGGATGAAAACGGCATGATTGTGGATAAACTGGAGGAAGCGCTTCGAATCGGACCGAAGTTCATTTATGTGCTCCCGAACTTTCAAAACCCGACCGGTCTAACTCTCAGCCTTGAACGCCGCAAGCGATTGGTTCAGCTGGCGGACCAGTACGGCGTGCCAATCATTGAAGACGATCCTTATGGTCAACTGCGTTATGGCGGCGAACATCTTCCATCGGTGGTTTACCTGGATGATTATTTCCGCAATGACGGTGAAGGCGAATACAGGGGCAATGTAATTTATTTAAGCACCTTCTCCAAGTTGCTTGCGCCGGGTTTGCGTCTTGCGTGGGTGGTTGCCCCGCCACAGGTCATCAGCAAACTGGTGATGACCAAACAAGCGGCAGATTTACACACATCGTCTTTTAATCAACATATGGCGTATGAGGTGTCAAAAGGCGGATTCCTGGACGAGCACGTCAAAGTGATCCGCGCGACGTATAAGGAACGCCGTGATGTGATGCTTGAAATGATGGATGAAATGTTCCCGCCGGAGGTGCGCTGGACGCGGCCGCAGGGCGGCATGTTCCTGTGGGGCATGCTGCCAGAAAATGTGGATGCAGCCGAGGTGCTAACGGCCGCCATAGACCGCAAAGTGGCATTCGTGCCGGGCGCATCTTTCCACCCCAATGGCGGCGGCAACAACACCATGCGTCTCAACTTCTCATTCTCTTCGCCGGACACCATTCGCGAAGGTATTACCCGGCTTGGCACAACCTTGAAAGAGATCTTGAAGAAGAATGGACATAAGTAAAAAATTTGTAACACTTACAATGTGACACGTAATATGTGAAGTAATGAAGCGACTCAAAAGAGTCGCTTCATTACTTTTGTATATATATGGCCTCAGTATGTTAATGCAACCTACTCTTCCACATACGGCACATAATCTGCGCGGGCTATCCCCTGTTTGATCGCCATCTCGGCCACGGCGCGCGCCACAGCATGATGCACTTTCTTGTCCAACGGATTTGGCACCAGTTCGCCGGGCGAAGTCATTTCTGCGATTACTTGTGCGGCAGCTAAATACATTTCGTGGGTGATATACGGTGCATAAGAATCGACTGCGCCACGGAAGATGCCGGGGAATCCCAGGACATTATTGACCGATTTTCCATCCGCCGCAAAAGCCGCGCCGCGCTCCATCGCAACTTCAGGGTCGATCTCTGCATTCGGGTTTGAAAGGGCAAGGATGATCTGTCCCTTGCGCACCATTTCAGGCTTGATGAGATTCTGTACGCCGGTCGTTGCAATGACAATGTCGCACCTTTCCATGATTTCTTTTATGTTGGATTTAATACCTCCGCCTTTTTCAAAGTGCTCCAAGGCAGCCGGACTCAAATCCGCGCCATGGACCGCGTTGCCGGTCAACCGCATCATCATTTGACCGATGGCATAACCAGCCGCCCCAAGCCCGATCTGTCCGATGACAGACTTGTTCAAGTCTGTGCCTGTCTGGCGTGTGGCAACCATCAAGGCCGCAGTGCAGACCACAGCCGTACCATGCTGGTCATCGTGCATGACAGGGATATCCAGCATGGCCTGCAATCTTTCCTCGATCTCAAAACAACGCGGCGCGGAAATATCCTCAAGTTGTATTGCGGCAAAAGTCGGCGCGATCGCGGCGATGGCGTTGACGATTTCATCCGGGTCCTTTGTATTCAGCAAAATCGGAATGCCTGAAAGGCCCACCAGCGTTTCCATCAACATGGCCTTGCCCTCCATCACCGGCATGCTCGCCAGCGGGCCAATATCCCCAAGCCCAAGCACCGCCGATCCGTCCGTGACAATCGCGACCATGTGACTGATGCTGGTATACAAGCGGGCCTGTGATGGGTCTTTGGCGATCCGCAGACAGACTTCCGCAACGCCGGGGGTGTACACACGCCGCAGTGTGGTCAATGAATCAATTGGATAGCGTGAGCGGATGGCGATCTTTCCTTTTTGGTGAAGTTCAAGAACTTCGTCGCGCACTTCGATCACGCGCGTGCCTTCGTTATTTCGCATGGCCTCCAAAACCGCGTCGAGGTGTATTTCGTCTTCAGCATTGACGGTGATATCGCGCACCACGTTTTGCGATGTTTCGGTCACAAGCACAATACTGCCGGCGCTCCCACCCGCTTCAGCGATGGCGGTCAGCAGCCTGGCCAGCACGCCTTTTTTCTGTGAATTACGCACGCGCACGATGCGCATGATCTTACGTTCCCAGGCCATAAATGCCTCCTTTTGATTTCACTTCCATTTTAACGCGAATAGCGGATAATCGTCATTGCGAGGCGGCATTCGTTCGCCGAAGCAATCCCCAACACGATAAGAGAGATTACTTCGGGTTAACACCCATGCAATAATGATGAGCCCCGTATTGCTCATGGAATGGGTACAATAGAGACATGCCCTCCATGCTCCCCATCCTGCGCGCCCGCCGTGAACGCAGACTTGAACAACAAAATAAAAGATCGGCGCAGAAACGCGGAATGATCATCAGCGCTGGCCTGCTTGTTTCACTTCTTCTAGCGGTGGCGATCATTATCGGTGCATTCGCCTATGCAGAGGTCACCCGCGAACTTCCGTCCACTGATATTCTGCCGCGCCTATTGAACCCGCCCGATGGTTTGCTGCTTCAACCCACACGCATCTATGACCGCACGGGTCTGCAATTGCTGGCTACATTCGCTCCCAATGATTCGCCGCGCCGTTACATCCCAGTCAACGAACAAAATCCACAGCACATTCCTGAAAACTTAATCAATGCCGTCATTGCCGTTGCCGACCCGCAGTTCCGTACTCATTCCGGATATGCCATTCAAGGATATGACGATCCTGAACTTCACCCCACCATTGCGCAAAAACTTGTCAGTGATTTGATGCTTTATAACGAGCCGCCTTCGCTGCGGCGCGCCATTCGCGAGCGCATCCTGGCCGCACAGATTACCGCGCAATTTGGGCGCACGCAGGTCATCGAATGGTATTTGAACAGCGCTCATTTTGGAAACCTGGCCTATGGCGTGGAAGCCGCCGCCCAACTTTATTTCAACAAACCTGCTGACCAACTTACGCTGGCCGAGTCCGCAATCCTCGCGGCGGTGGGCGAAACACCCGCGCTCAATCCGCTGGATGCGCCGCAAGTGGCATTCCAGCGGGGACGCGAAGTCATTTATATTTTGAATCAGCTTGGGCTTGCAAGTAATGAAGCGACCGTGGGGGCATTGGCAGAGACTCCATCGATACAGTCCACGCCTCTTTCTCCGCCGAATATTGCCCCTGCTTTCGTGAATATGGTCATGTCCCAGCTAGACTCGCAAATCCCGCGTGAACGTATCGAGCGCGGCGGACTAACCATCACCACCACGCTGGATTATGACTTGCAAAAGAAAGCCGCATGCGTAACAGAAGTATATGCAGCCCGCATGGCAGGCTTGCCCGAACCTGCAGCGGATTGTGACTCTGCGCGGTTGTTGCCATCCCTGCCGCCTGCCGTCACGTTCGCGGATTCATCTGCAAGCGCGTTGATCCTCGATCCGAATACAGGTCAGGTATTGGCGATGGTGGGTGAAACCATTCAGGGTGTGGAAACTCCTCTTGTAAGCGCACACAAGCCCGGGTCCAGTTTGGATGCGTTTGTCTATTTGACGGGTTTCACGCGAGGCTCGAGTCCGGGCTCATTGACCTGGGATATCCCGAATGAAGGAATCGTCCAAAACTTCGACGGCCTATATCATGGACCGCTGCGATTAAGAATTGCGCTGGCGAACGATTACCAGGTTCCCGTGGAAACATTGAAGACCCAAATGGGAATTGAAAATGTGACGAAAATCGCCTCGTCGTTTGGGATTGATTTAAATTCAGAAGTAAGCATGCTTAAACTTGCAGGCGCGTATGCTGTCTTCGGCACGCAGGGTGTGTATTTCGGACAGAATGTGAAAGATGCTTTTACGTCGGTGACTGCATTGCGTGTGGAAAGCGTGGACCGGACCGTGATGCTGGATTGGTCCCTGCCCCAGGCGCAAACCGTTGTGACGCCCGCGATGGCATATTTGGTGACACATGTTTTGAGCGATGAGACTGCACGCTGGCAATCCTTGGGCAGGTCGAACGCGCTTGAAGTTGGAAGGCCGGCCGGCGTGAAGGTGGGACAAACCATGGATGGACGCGATGCCTGGGTGGTTGGGTATACGCCGGCCTATGTGGTGGTGACATGGACAGGCGTGCACGGCGAAGGCGACTCAGTGACACCACGTTTTCCCGCTGTGTTATGGAATGCCCTGATGCAAACCGTCTCTGAGGGCAAACCAGCAGATGGCTGGACTGCGCCGCCGGGCGTGACCGCCATGACAGTCTGCGATCCATCGGGGATGCTGCCGACGCGTGAATGTCCAAACCTGGTGACGGAAGTTTTTCTGAATGGCAACGAGCCAACCCAGGCGGATAATATGTATCGCGAGTTTTCTGTCAACCGCGAAACAGGCTTGCTCGCAACGGTATTCACGCCGCCCGAGTTAATAGATACGCGAGTCTATATGCTTGTCCCTGAAAATGCGCGGAATTGGGCGCAAAGCGCCGGCTTGGAAATCCCCCCGACTGCTTATGATGCGATCCAGTCACCGCCGGTCAATCCCTTTGCGAAGATCACATCTCCGCAGCTGTTTGCAGAGGTCAATGGCATGCTGCAGATTATCGGCAGCGCTTCAGGAGACGGGTTTTCCTATTATCGTGTGCAGGTCGGCAAGGGATTAAATCCGCAGGAATGGATTCAGTTGGGCGATGATGTCGCCGCGCCGGTTGAAAATGATGTATTGGCGGAATGGGATACGAAAGGATTAAGCGGGTTGTACGCCGTGCAATTGGTTGTAGTGCGTGAAGATCA
>CAZEGE010000113.1:1836-10459 GCA_964511765.1 uncultured Anaerolinea sp. | reverse complement strand
TGGGTATGGCGTGCAGGATCGGGTACGGATTTGGGTTTTCGGCCGAGGTGGGGACATTTACATCCAGCAGTAAGACATCGGTCGGGTGATCGGCGATCGTGGCTTCCAACTCATCCCCAAAATGGATCGCCGCCGCCACCTCAATTTGCGGAGCGGCGCTCAGGCGATACATGTAACCGTCTATGATGTTTTGATGATCATCCAAAATTGTTACGCGAATTTTTTTATCCATATATATGCTCCCTCTTCGATATTTACAGGGTATCAGAAAGAATATACCATTTCAAGCCCTTTAATGAAGTCAGTACAAATGTCTATGCCATACAACGTTTGTCTATTGTGCCATGACTGTAGATTCCATACAATATACAAAGACACCAGTTTGGCGAATAAATGGAATGTCCCATGCATCCCAATTCCATTTACCAGGGGAAAGGGGATAGGGCGTGCTTCAACTTAATGGGCGGCGGTGGATGAAGTTGAAGCACGCCTGGAGATTTATGAAAGAATTGAGTATTGTAATTGTGAAGAATAGTTTATTACAAGATTGTAAAAACTCCGACAAAGAGAGCTGATCAAATGAAAATAGTAAATGGAAAACCAACATGGCATCATACATCAGCAAGAGGGTTGCTCTTATTAATTTTTATGATTGTTTCTTTTCTGATTTTGAGCAGTTGCGGCGATAGAAAAGATCCACCCACGCCTGTAGTTGTATTGAATTCAAATACACCTTGTCCCACTTATATTCCGCGGAAAAATTTTCAAAGTGAATATTCTCCAATGTTAGTTTATGTGCTGGTTGAAGGTACAGAAAACTATGGGGAGTTGATAACTCACTCATTTGACATAATGGAAGAGGTTTTGAAGACGAAGGTGCAACCTAAAGATAAGCTTTTAGTTTCCTTCATGGAATATATTGATATTGAGCGCACAAGGTTGTTCAATGGTGAAGTTGCAAATGTAGAAATTCCACCATATGTTTATTCCCCATTAGTTCAGCCTACACTTCCAACGAGTGTCCCCTTGCCCACGAAAGCAGGCTCTTTCGGAAACATTGTACAAACGACAGCAGTTCGAGTAACAGAAACTGCATATAGCTCATTATTAACCCAGGTTGCAGATAAACATAATTGCGGTCAAATCATAGAAGAGAAAGAAAACCAATTACTTTTTGATAAGTGGAATAGCGATAGGTTGCAAGCAATAAATCAATTTCTAAATGATTACTCCGAATCGGTTAGCAAAGTTGACTTGAGTGATCTGCCTGAAACTACTAATCCCTTTCGGGCACTGTCACAAGCTTCAGAAATATTCAACTTGTTTCGCGATTCAGGAAAATTTAAGAATAGCTATTTGATAATATTTTCAAACTTAGGATCGGTTATTTCAAATTCCCCTATTGCGGATGGGATTGATTTGAGGGGAATTAATGTGCTTGTAGTATTACAAAAGTGCACATTTTTATCAGATTGCTCTGGAAAGGTAGGTAAATGGGAAACTTATTTCATGGACGCTGGCGCATCAGCAGTTACTTTTGTGCCAAAGGGTGACGAAAAAGAAGTGTTAATTTTGCATTTAGAGAGGTAATACCATGAATTTACTACTTTCAATTGTTCAATCAGATTGGTTTGTAATTTTTGCAATCGTCTGGGGGGTTATTGCTTTGGCGGATCGGACAGAACGCGAAAGCCTGTTAGCGACTATTGGAGACTTAATAACAAAACCTGTTATTTTCAAGCACGATATAAATTTTAATAGCATAAGATTTTACGCAAGAGAGTTCCTTGAAACTGTCTCAAGCGCATTAACGTCTGGAGTTTTCACAGTCATAATCAGTCTTATGGAAGTTGGGAAATTATGGCGTAAAAACTTAGAGGAGCGGTATTCTAAAAACGATTCGAGCTTATGGAAGATGATAGGTTCGGTAATCCTCCTGCTTGCAATGGTCGCCTTTCTTTATGCTGATTTGATTGCAATTTTCAACACCTTAAATCAAAGTGGGTTGATTCTGGATGTACCTGTGATGTTTAGGCGATATGAATATGCCGTTACATTTGGGTCTTTTTTCACTATTGTGTTGTCGGGATTAGTTCTTATCGAAATATTTGGAAGACCAATATTTATGGATATGGCCAGTCAACCTAAGGCAGCGAGAACACTTCTCACATGGATTTCAATTTTCTTGGTCATTTCTGGTGTTGCAGTGGCAATAGGCCTTGGATTGGACAGATATCGGGCTCTATCCAACTTGGACCCCAACATAGAATCCAACATTGGCGATTTTAACACCTTGGTTCTCACAGTTCTTGTTCCATTAAATTCAATTATTGCGACCTTTCTTATCGTTGGAGAAGGACTCAAGGGAATCCCAATAGTTGCAGTCCTAGTAGGCCAAATCGGGCTCTATTTTTCGGTTGCGTTTCTGTTTGTTTTTGGCGTGATTAATTATCCATTATGGTTTGCAATTGATGGCGTTTATAGGCTCATCTTGATTGGAGCATATATTGTATTTTTCTATATCCTTGCACCTCTCGATCAAATACTTTCATGGAAGCCTTTTGGAAACGAGATAGAAGCCGATAATTTAAATGACAACCCAATGGCCACTACTAAAAACAAAAAAATATGAGATGCTAATCATTAATAAAAGGTTAGGAACACGATGAGATTGTTCACGATAGTATGAATTAATTACAAAATAAAGAGACGTGGTAAACTCGCGTCTCTTTTTCATTCATTGGCAATCGTTAATATCTCACCATCTTTACATGGGTATATTAGTAGTCTGTGGATGACTTTCAGCTAAAATATCTAATATCGTAAATTGACCTCACCCTTCCCAAGGAAGAGAGGAAAATCGTCACCACGAGGTTTTTCATATTATAAGTGAGGAATAGATCAAAGCTAACAAATTTTGAGTGTTTCCATCGGATATATGGTAGCCATCTTCCAAAATATACTGTCAAACATAAAGACCATTGATGTGGCAAAGTATGCTTAAAATATTAACAAAATTCCAATTCCCCGTACAACCTCCCATGCTATATTCCCTCCCCTGAAAGGGATTTAGATGCTTAAGAACTTCGTAAAACTATTCCCCCTTCGGGGACCCTTCGACCAGCTCAGGACGATGCTGCGCAGCGGCGATCCCACAAAGAAGACAGTCGAACAGTACGGCGCCTTGGTGGAGCAGGTCAACGGGCTGGTGGGTTACCCATCCTGATAATTATCAGGAGTTTGTGTTGGGATGAGACGGCAGATTTGAGGGTGGATTTTGGAGCGAGCATGATGCGATTATTAAATGTGACTTTCTTATATTCCTCAAATCCTCCCATGCTATAATCCCTTCCCTGAAAGGGATTTAGATGCTTAAGAACTTCGTAAAATTATTCAGTGGCGATCCCACAAAAAAGACGGTTGAACAGTATGGCGCTCTTGTGGAGCAGGTTAACGTGCTGGAGGCGGAATATGAGGCCCTCAGCGATGAGGCTTTACTAGCCAAGACCGATGAATTTAAAGCACGTGTACAGGCCGCGACAGCGGGCTTAAGCCCCACGCTAGTCGGGGGGCAGGGGGGCAGGGATGATGAACTTCGTAAAGCCGAGCAGGATGTATTGGATGAGATCATGCCCGAAGCCTTCGCGCTGGTGCGTGAGGCTTCCAAGCGCACGATCGGTCAGCGGCATTACGACATTCAGATCATCGGCGGCGCGGCTTTGCATATCGGCTCGATCGCGGAGATGCGCACGGGTGAAGGCAAGACCCTCGTGGCAACTTTGCCCGTCTATCTGAATGCCCTGACCGGGCGCGGTATTCATCTGGTTACAGTCAACGATTACCTGGCACGGCGCGATGCGCGTTGGATGGCTCCCATTTATCAGGCGCTGGGACTGAGCGTGGGCGTGCTTCAAATGGCGGCCGCCACGGAGAACGGCAAGAAAGCCTTTATCGTCGACTTCGAGCGCGAGTCGCCGCATGAAGATCAGGAACACCTGCGCCTGGTGGACCGCGTCGAGGCCTATAGCGCGGATGTCACCTTTGGGACGAACTCCGAGTTCGGTTTCGATTACCTGCGGGATAACATGGCCATGCGCCTCGATGCGCGCGTCCAGCGCGGGCATTACTACTGCATCATCGATGAAGTGGACAACGTTTTGATCGATGAAGCGCGAACGCCGCTCATTATTTCGGGTCCCGCTTCCGGCGACCTCGAGTGGTACGGACGCATGGCGCAGGTCGTTAAACAATTGAAGCCCGAAGATTATGAAGTGGATGAAAAGAATCGCGGCGTGACGCTGACCGAGATTGGCATCAGCCGCGTCGAATCCATTTTGGGGCTGCAGCTTCTCGATCCAGATAGACCCGAAGACCTGACCCCGGAACAGGCGCGTCTCACGGGCAATCTCGAACAGGCCATGCGCGCGCAGTTCCTCTTCCATCGCAATAAGGATTATCTGGTGCAGGGCGGCAAGGTTGTTATTGTGGATGAGTTTACAGGGCGTCAAATGCCCGGCCGGCGCTGGAGCGATGGCTTGCATCAGGCGGTGGAAGCCAAGGAAAATGTCAAGGTCGAGCCTGAGTCTGTCACGTACGCGACCATTACCCTGCAAAATTATTTCCGCATGTATCAAAAACTTGCGGGTATGACCGGTACCGCGTTAACCGAAGCCGAAGAATTCAATAAAATTTATAAACTCGAAGTCGCGCCGATCCCGCCGAACCTTGAATATCAATCCTACGGCAAGGGCGCGCCGCTGGTCGAAATAAAAACAAAAGACGAAGAAGGCTACACCTATTCATATTTTGCGCGCAATGAGTCCCCCTCTCAACCTGGGAGAGTGAATAGGGGTGAGGGAAATCCCGAACCGTTATTCTATCGCCGCAAGGATTATCCGGATGTGATCTATCGTACGGTCGAGGCGAAACTGCGCGCGATTGCGACCGAGATCGCGCGCTATCACGCCCTGGGACGCCCGATGCTGGTGGGTACGACCTCTGTCGAATCATCCGACCGCCTCTCGAATCGACTCAAGCCCGAGTCTGTCCGCCGCTTAATGCAGTTGACCCTCGTCCGCAGCCATTACCTGCGCGCCAACAATTTGGAGGAGGACGGGCGCCTGATTGCCGAACTCGTGCCGTTCAATGAGCCGATCGACAAGATCACCCCCGACGCATTGCGCAAATTCATTGCGCCGTATGGAATGACCAATATTAGTCTGGACGACGCAAACAATTTAAAAACATTGCTTGAGCTGCTGCGCCTGCCTGATCATGTGGGAGATCGTCTAAAGGTCATATTTCAGGGCGGGGTGCCTCATCATGTATTGAACGCGCGCAGGCACACGGAAGAGTCGCAGGTCATTGCGGGCGCGGGCGCCTTCGGCGCGGTGACGATCGCCACGAACATGGCCGGCCGCGGTGTCGACATCAAACTCGGCGGTGAGGTGGCGGAGGAAGTGATCTCGGCTGTCAACCGTGTGTTGGTCAAGGCCGGTTATAAGGATCCGTTTGACATGATTTTGCAGGAACGCCGCGAAGCCCTGCAGAAGATAGACCCGGCCAATTATGGAATCTACGATGCGGAAGTGAAACTTTTCCTGCAATATTTCGAAGACATGGAACGCGTAAAGGAATTGGGCGGTTTGCACGTCATCGGCTCGGAACGTCACGAAGCGCGCCGCATCGACAATCAATTGCGCGGGCGCGCCGCCCGGCAGGGCGACCCTGGTTCTTCGCGCTTTTATCTTTCACTGCAGGATGATCTGATGCGCCTGTTCGGCGGCGAGCAGGTCAGCGGACTGATGGAACGCATCAAGGTGGATGACTCGCTGCCTCTTGAAGTGCGCCTCGTCAGCAATATCATCGAAAGCTCGCAGACCCGCGTGGAAGGCGCGAACTTCGATGTCCGCAAGCATTTGCTTGAATACGATGATGTATTGAATATGCAGCGCACGCAGATTTACGGTCAGCGCGACCTGATCTTCATAAAAGAGGATTTGAGCGAGGATATCGCGGACATGCTCGAGGACGAGGTGACCAAGCGCGTAGGGCTTGGCTTGACCGACGAGGAAGGTCCGTGGAAGTTGATTGCCTGGCTCGATCAGGTCCAGCCGCCGTTTGAGTCGAAGAATGGATTATTCCCATCGTATGGATTCAAGCTGCTGCTGAATGAATTAAGCGGGGATATCCGACCTGCCACCCTGGACCTTGTAGCAAGATCCATCGAAGCTGAGCACGCTCACGCTTTGCGTGCGATTGAATTCTTGATCGGCAAAACCCAGGAGACCCTCGAACAGCAGGTCAGTGAGCGTGAAGATGCGCTGGATGCGTATTTCCAGGGCATGCGCGACCTGGAGGAAATACCGCGTCCGCAGAAGATTTTGGAAGAGATCAATGCGCTGATGCATTTGCCGCTGCGTTTTAATAATGATATTCAAAAGACCCTGACGGATGACCCTGAAGATGCAAAGGAAGATATACAGGACCTGATCACCGGTCAGTTGACGATCATCAGCGCGACGCGTGTCATCGGCGCGATCCAGAACCGGGTGGGGGAGCAGATCCAGTGGCCAAGTCCCCTGCCCTCGGATTGGGATGAGCTATCCGATATTTTGTTGAATACGGCGCGCGAGGCGCTTGACAAGAAACGCGACAGACTGAATCTTCAGATCGCGCGCGATATTGAAGTTTTATTGCAGCGTGAGCCTGTCACTGATGACGCGGGTAAATTGCGTTTACTGCTGACCCTTTCGCAGGGCGCCAGGACCGCCTTTGACCAGAAGACACACAAGCAGGTCAAGCAGTTGTTCAATCGCTTCACTTATGTCTTTTATGCGGCGCAAATACTGGAAGATCAGGAAGTGGAGACTGTCGTTGAGGATGTGATGTATCACCTCGACGCTGCAGAAGAGGCTTTGCGTGAAACCTGGGGACAGAGCGAGTTTAACCGCTTGAATCAAAATGCCGCGAAACTCGCAGACTTTGGGCCTGCGGCGCGCATCGCTTTCGGGGAGGACAGGCTCAACGCAGCAGCGGCAGCTTTGGGTGAGTCTGAGCGCACGGCGTTGGCCGGGTCGATTGGGAAATATGTTTTGAATGAAGTCCATCGCCAGTTACTGCTGGGTGCATTCACCGAGTTATGGGTGGAATATCTCACAAAAGTCGAGGCGTTGCGCATTTCCATTGGCATGGAGGCTTACGCTCAACGTGACCCGCTGGTACAATATAAAAGTCAGGCCTCCGAGATGTTTGCACAGCTTCTTGAGGAGGTACGCGGGTTGGTGATCAGCCGCGCCTTTGCGGCGCGACCGCGCAGAGTGGAGATCACACCGCTCGAGACGACAGAGGCCGTTAGTGCGCCGAGTGAAACCTCGGTGCAAATCAGCGGCAGCAGGAAAAAAAGGAAACGACACTAGCTTTCAGGGCAGGCTCGCGAAATACCCCTGCTCTTGTGCTGCATAAAACGGGCGATGATGAAGATCGCCTCCACAAACCCAAATGTAAACCCCACCACATGGAAACAAGGATATCAAAGGCGCTCCTTTGAGTTCTCACCTGCACTTGCGTGCTGGTGCAAGTGTCAAAGTTGTGGTGTGAGTGTAGGGAGAGGTCTTATGACTGCCCCCTACGAAATCCTCATCACCAAAGGAGTATCCTATGCAAGACCTATTTAAATCCCGTGATGTATTAAAAGTGGGCAGGAAGGAATACATCATCTTTCGCCTTGATGCGTTGGAGAAGGCCGGCCTCACCAAGCTGAGCAAACTGCCTTACACGATCCGCATTGTGCTCGAAGCTGCCCTCCGTCAATGCAATGACAAGGAAATCAAGCAACAGGATGTGAAGAACATTGCCGCGTGGAGCCCGAAAGGCGCGCGCCCAGGCATTCCGTTTTTGCCCGGCCGCGTGGTGATGCAGGATTTCACGGGCGTACCCGCCGTCGTTGACCTGGCTGCCATGCGCGCTGCAGTCGCTCGTTTGGGCGGAGATCCGAAGAAGATCAATCCGCTGGTGCCTGTTGATCTGATCATCGACCATTCGGTGCAGGTTGATTTTTTCGCCACAGCCGACGCGCTCAATCGCAACACCGAAATCGAGTTCCAGCGCAACCGCGAACGCTATGAATTCCTCAAGTGGGGACAAAAGGCATTCACCAATTTCCGGGTTGTGCCTCCGATGACGGGCATTGTGCATCAGGTCAATCTCGAAAATCTCGCTGAAGTTGTGATGACGAAGTCGGATGCTTCGCAGTCCATTTTATTCCCCGATACCCTGGTCGGCACCGACTCGCATACCACCATGATCAATGGTCTTGGCGTGGTGGGTTGGGGCGTGGGCGGTATCGAAGCCGAGGCTGTCATGCTCGGTCAGCCCATGGACATGCTGCTTCCCGATGTCATCGGTTTCAAACTTCATGGAAAATTAAAGGATGGCGTCACTGCCACCGACCTCGTGCTTACTGTCACCCAAATGCTGCGCAAGAAAGGCGTGGTGGATAAATTCGTCGAGTTCTTTGGCCCAGGCCTTGATGCGATGTCCCTGACCGACCGCGCCACCATCGGAAATATGGCTCCCGAATATGGCGCCACCATGGGTTACTTCCCTGTGGATGAAGAGACGC
>CAZEGE010000113.1:0-1736 GCA_964511765.1 uncultured Anaerolinea sp. | reverse complement strand
ATGGCTCCCGAATATGGCGCCACCATGGGTTACTTCCCTGTGGATGAAGAGACGCTTCGTTATATGCGTCTAACGGGTCGCCCGGACGAGGTGGTAGCCCGCACCGAAGCATACATGCGTGCACAGGGTTTATTCCGCGATGCCAATTCACCCGAACCTGAATTCACCGATACGCTCGAACTGGACCTCGGTTCGGTTGTGCCCTCCCTGGCAGGACCCAAGCGTCCGCAGGATCGCGTGGCGCTTTCCGATATGCAGGATACCTTCCAAAAAGCATTGACCGCCCCTGTAAAAGATCGTGGGTATGAACTCTCTGGCGCTGCCTTGAATCGCGAAGCCACTTTTGGCACGAACGGGAGCTCACAGAAGATGAAACACGGCGCGATCGTGATCGCCGCGATCACCTCCTGCACGAATACATCCAATCCATCTGTAATGATCGCCGCGGGACTCCTCGCCAGGAAGGCGGTTGAAAAAGGCTTGAATGTGAAGCCTTACGTCAAAACCTCCCTCGCACCCGGCTCCCGCGTTGTGACCGAGTATCTCAAATATGCAGGCTTGATCGAGCCGTTGTCCAGGCTTGGCTTCAACGTCATTGCCTACGGTTGTACAACTTGTATCGGTAACTCTGGTCCCTTGCCCGGTGAAGTTGCCAAGGCAGTGACAGGCTCAGATATCGTCGCGGCAGCGGTCATTTCCGGCAACCGTAACTTTGAAGGCCGCGTACATCCGTTGGTGAAAGCCAATTATCTGGCCTCGCCCCCGTTGGTGGTCGCGTATGCCCTCGCCGGCACAGTCGACATTGATCTGAACAACGAACCGCTTGGCATGGATAAAAATAATCAGCCTGTATATCTCAAAGATTTATGGCCCAGCCAAAAAGAGGTCAGCGATGCGGTTGCTTCCAGCGTCAAGGCCGGGATGTTCAAGGATAAATATTCAGACGTGTTCTCCGGCTCTGACATGTGGAAGGAGATCAAGGTCAAGGAAGGCGATCTGTTTGAATGGGATGAAAATTCAACCTATATTCAACATCCGCCCTTCTTCCAATCCTTGACATTGGACACCCCCTCCATCCAGGAGATCAAAAATGCGCGTGTGCTTGGTGTATTCCGCGATTCGATCACAACCGACCATATTTCCCCTGCGGGCAATATAGCCGCCGATTCACCGGCCGGTAAGTTCCTGCAGGAACGCGGTGTCCAGCCCAAGGATTTCAATTCCTACGGTTCCCGCCGCGGCAATGACCTGGTGATGGCGCGCGGCACGTTCGCGAATATTCGCTTGAAGAATGTGATGGTTGCGCCGAAGGAAGGCAACTTAACCAAGCACCAGCCCGATGGCGCGGAAATGCCCATCTTTGACGCGGCCATGAAATATCAAAGCGAAAGCGTGCCGAGTATCGTGCTGGCTGGCAGGGAATACGGCACCGGCTCCAGTCGTGACTGGGCTGCGAAGGGTCCGATGCTGCAGGGTGTGAAGGCCGTCATTGCTGAGTCGTTCGAACGCATCCATCGCTCGAATTTGGTTGGCATGGGCGTGCTTCCGCTGAAGTTCGCTGAAGGGCAAAACGCCGAGTCCCTCGGCCTGGATGGGAGCGAAGAATTCTCCATCGAAGGCTTGAGTGACAAGGTCCAGCCGAAGAGTGAAATCACCGTCAAAGCGAGGAAGTCTGACGGAAAAGTTATTGAGTTCAAAGCCGCAGTGCTGCTGAACACGGATGTCGAAGTGAATTA
>CAZEGE010000112.1:0-10464 GCA_964511765.1 uncultured Anaerolinea sp. | reverse complement strand
CCGCCGATGAGGAAGGTCCAGAATGTGATCGGCATCTTCTTGCGCAGGCCGCCCATGTTGAACATATCCTGCGGGTCGATCTTGTGATTGCCCGTGTGCAGAACGCCATGCTCCATACCGTGAATGACAGAACCGGAGCCAAGGAAGAGCAGGGCTTTGAAGAAGGCATGTGTAATGAGATGGAAGACGGCGGCTATATACGCGCCGACGCCGAGCGCGGCGATCATGAAGCCAAGCTGTGAAATGGTGGAGTAAGCCAGCACGCGTTTGATGTCGTTTTGCGCAACGGCAATCGTCGCGGCGAAGATCGCCGTGAATGTGCCAATGAATGCAACAATCGTCATCGTTTTCGGGTCAAGGCTGAGAAGCGGGAACATGCGAATACCCGCGTACACGCCCGCTGAAACCATGGTCGCCGCATGGATCATCGCTGAGACCGGTGTAGGGCCTTCCATCGCGTCAGGTAGCCAAACGTGCAAAGGCCATTGCGCCGATTTGCCGATCGTACCGATGAAAAGCAATAACGCGATCAGGCCAGCCGCGGATAAGCCTAAAACGCCAGACGGTACGATTGCAAGAGTATGTAAAATCTTTTCTGTGAAAATTTCACGGAAAGACAATGTCCCAGTTGCACTATAAAGGAAGGCAATGCCCAAGAGCATGAATACATCGCCGATCCTTGTAGTCATGAAAGCTTTGACCGCCGCATCGCGTGCCGAGGGTTTGCCGTACCAGAAACCGATCAAAAGATAGGAACACAAGCCCATGATCTCCCAACCCACAAAGAGTGTGAGCAGGTTATCCGAAACCACCAGCGTGTACATACCAAAAGCAAATAAACCGAGGAATGCAAAGAAGCGCGAATACATCGGCTCAACGGATGGAACCGCATGTCCATGCACGGTTGCGCCATGAGGCGGCAGCCCAGCGCGGTCATGGTCGCCTTCAGGTTGGCCATAGTTTTGATAGCCCACACTGTACAGGAAGATCATGAAGATCGTCCACGCGACAAAGAACAGCACTGCAGCGCCGACTGGGTCAATCAGCACGCCGATCTTCAACCACGTCTCGCCAGTCGGCAGCCAGTTGATCGAAGATGCAAAAGGATGCTCGCCAAGATGTTCCACGCCAAGCGCGCGTACGAACACGATCATGCTCCCCAACCATGAAAGGAATGCCGCGCCCACAGCCACACTGTGACTCAATGCCTTGTTTTTATTCGTGAACAACACGATCAAAAAGAAAGCCAGCACAGGCGGTAATGGAATTAACCAAATCAATGTTTCAGTCGCCATAATTCCCTACCACTTTAAGAGATCGAGTTCTTCCGCAACCACCGTATTGCGACGGCGATAGACAGAGATTACCAAAGCCAAACCGACAGCAACTTCCGCCGCGGCAACCGCAAACACGATGATGGCAAACACCTGCCCCGTCATGATCGCCACATTGCCATAGCGCCAAAAGGACACCAGGTTGATGTTCACCGCGTTAAGCATCAACTCCACGCCGAGCAAAATTGCAACCGCATTCCTGCGCACCAGCACACCGAACAGGCCAATGCAGAACAACGCCGCCGCAAGAATAAGATACCAGGAAAGAGGGATCATCTGCGCGCCTCCTATTTTTTATTGAACGCGATGTACACCGCGCCCACCAATGCCGCCAAAAGAAGGACGGATGCAACTTCAAACGGCAGGACATATGCATTGGGCGATGTCAATTTATCGCCAAGCAGACTCACCGCATCAAAACCGGACGGGAGGTCTGCTGCCGTCTTCGAGAGTCCGTTCCAACCCTGAAGCAGAAAAGCGAGTCCCGCAAAGACCATCCCAGCCAGAAGCGCGCCCAGCCACCAGTTTGGGTTCATCTGTGGGCCGCTGTCGCGCAAGTCTTTACGGGTAAGCATCACAGCAAAGATGAACAGGATGGCAATCGCGCCGATGTAAACCACCACCTGCACAACCGCCAAAAAGCCTGCGTTCAACAGCGTATAAATGACCGCCACTGCAAATAGTGTGGACACCAGCCAAAGAGCCGCATGAATAAGATTACGCGTCGTCACCACCATCAGCGCAGAGCCGAGGGTGGAGAGGGCTACAATGAGAAAAATAATTTGTTCGCCAGTCATGTCAGATCATCCCAATTAATGATGGGCCTCCACTGCTTTTTTAGGACCTTCAATGCGTTTACGTTCCTTGCCGGCGGCTGCACGCGCAATCTCCAGCGCAATCCAGCCGACCACTACATTGGACAGGAACATGCCGGTTATGTAGAGCCAGACATCCGCGCCGCGCAGAAGCGTGTTCATCAAAGCGGTCATCAGTAAAAGCGCAAATGAAAGAGGCGTGAGGAATTTCCAATTAAAACCAAGCATCTGATCGATACGGATGCGCATCATGGTGTACTTGACCCACATGATGACCCAGTAACCGATCATGGCCTTGATCACCAGGATCAGAATCGCGAGGAAGGGGCTGACCTGTTCCAAACCAAGGAAACGATAGCCGCCAAAGAACAGGATCGCCCAGAAGCCGCCGAAGGTGAAGGCATGTAACAACTCGCCTGCGTAGAACATGCCGAACTTCATACCCGAATATTCGATGTTGAAGCCAGCCACCAGCTCGGATTCGCCTTCCGCGAGGTCAAATGGCGCGCGTCCCAACTCCGCAATGGCGGCGATCAAAAAGATCAATGCGCCAAGCGGAGAAAGGATGAAATACCAGATGTTCTGCGATTGGATGATGACGTTCATGTCCATGGAACCCGCAAACATGGTCGGGATCATCAGCATGGTGAGCATGGGAACTTCGAACGCCACCATCACCGCCACCTGGCGGAAGCCGCCGATCATGGCAAATTTATTATTCGATGACCAGCCCGCCATAATAATGGAAAGCGTGCCGATGGCGCCGGCGGCAATCAGGAATAAAACGCCGACATTCAAATCCACGCCAAGCATGACCGGAGCCAGCGGCACAATCGCCCATAGGATCAAAACGGACATCATCGAAAGGATGGGTGCAAGGTTATAAACCACTTTATCCGCGCCATCGGGGGTGGTATCTTCCTTTATGATGAGTTTGATGATGTCGGCAAACGGCTGCATCAAACCATAGGGTCCCAAACGATTGGGGCCAATGCGGTCCTGAAAGCGAGCCACCACCTTGCGCTCGATCCACACGAGGAAGATATCCAGCACCATCAAAATTGTGATGAGCAGGAATACGCCGAGGAAGACAACCAGCACATGCGCAAGGACCGCGTCCATGCCCCAGCCTGTGAATATGCCTTCCAGCCAAACCGCGGCGACTTTAAGAGGGTCATTCCAAAAATTCATAAAACGCTCCTGTTTCCCTCACCCAGGCCATCTCGCGATGAGAGACGACATCCTTTCCTTTTTGGGGGAAGGATTCGCAGAGTATGAGGGGTTTTCCTTATTACACAAAGAGAAGGCTGAAAGGAATAATCCGATCAGCCTTCTTTTCTATTTACTTGAAAATCACACCCATTCCAACATTCCCTTGCGCCAGGTATAGAGCAGGCCAAGAATGAGAATTGCGACAAAGACGATACCTTCAACCACCGCATACAATCCCAGTTGACCGATTTTCACTGCCCAGGGAAAGAGGAAAACCGCTTCCACATCAAACACAAGAAAAACCAGGGCGAAAATGTAATATTGCGCCTTGAACTGCACCCAGGCTTCGCCGACAGGTTCAATTCCGCACTCATACGTTGACTGTTTAATGGGATTTGGTTTCTTGGGTCCAAAAATAAATCCTGCGGCAATCGCACCAATCGGAATGATCAAGCCGACAATCATAAATAACGCTACATACAACCACTCGTTCATTTAAGGCACTCCGTCGTGAAATTTATTACAACAAGTGCGCAAATTGTACCATAGAGAACAAACAACCCCCCGTAAAGCATGTCAATATTTTAGGTGATTTTCGTCATATTTTTCCCTCTTTTTCCGCATTTCAACTAAACTTATACGGCTATTTTTTTATGATTGCTCTTCGCTTATTGGGCAGGAACTTGAGGACGTCATCCAATAAAGGGAAACCGAGGACAAGACCAAGGATGGAGCCGGCCAGGCCAAGCCTCCGCACGAAGTTGACCGGGAGACCGAAAAAATCCAGCGCTTCAATTTCGACGATTTGAGCTGAGACCGCCATTCGGCTTTTTTCGCCGCTGACACGCTCCTCAAAAACCAAATACAGCCAGACGGTGCCGCGATACGTACCGGTCTCCCGCGGACGAATGCTCCAATAAAAAGTCACCGATTGCCCGGGCTTCATCGGTTCATAAATTGAGCCGGACGGTTGAACCTGCATGCCTGCCAGATCAAAACGCGCTTCTGCAGTAACAAAATGCGTTTCATACAAATTGGGGAGCGCAACCGCCTCACCCCTCACTTCATCCCCGCCAATTTGTGCAGTGGGAACGATATTGCCAAAATCGTCCACCTCCAGCGTTAAGCGGACAATATCTCCCTCCACCCCAGCCTTCATCCTGGGAGGATACTCCAGGGTGAGATGCCGCATTTCAGGGATGACAGGCGATAGGACCGCAATATTCGTTGGCAAGGCAATCGGCGTGAAAACTGTTTGAGCACCTGAACCAGGGTCTGGAATATTTGGCGTATTGGAAGGTTCCGATCTGGGAGCAGGGGCACTACACGCATAAGATCCAAAAATGATCGTCAGCTCAAAGATGAAGATGGAAAGTTTTCGGGGAGAAAAAGACCTGCAGATCACGAAACAGGCAAGGCTGGATAATGAAACGAGGAGGGTATGGGGAGTTGCATCTCCGCAGGCGAGATCGTTCGGCTGCGAGTCACACGAGGGTTCGGCAGATATCCCCAAATCAAAAGGAAAATTGAAAGGGCGAGAATAGTAATAACCAGGATACGGCGAAACCCGGTGTTCATCGATCCACTTCTTCGACCTCTATATACCACTTGACGCGTGTGCCGACGCGATCACGCAGCTGCCAGGCGATTGGTTTTTGCATTTCTTCAAAAGCATGCAGGATTTCATGCACACGTCTTTTCACGAGATCACGCTCATCCTGTGTGAGCGGCAGGTCTTCCTTGCTCACCAGGTCCTCCAC
This sequence comes from uncultured Anaerolinea sp., assembly GCA_964511765.1. GTDB lineage: Bacteria > Chloroflexota > Anaerolineae > Anaerolineales > Villigracilaceae > Villigracilis. Next base: position 5,343 of record CAZEGE010000112.1, on the reverse strand, counting down.
GCGCAGTAAATTAATGGACGTGGTTTTATACAAGCCCCAATCCTGGCTGCAGAGCTGGGCGAGGATTTGCAAATTGATCTTCTCACAATCATCGCCGCCTGTTTCATTATTAAATAAAATGGAGGTCAGATCGAGTATGTCCTTGCGGTTGAGTTCCACGATCTGCGCCTTGGATAGCAACAACTCCGCCAGCGGAATGGTGACCGGGTCAAAGGTCAGGCGGTCTTCAAGGGGAATCTTGTGACACATTTCAAAATCACCGACAAAGATATCGATCTTCATGTCGGTCTTGTCGTCAAAATAAATCTGTCTGGTTGCGCCGTTCAGGACATTAAATTGCTTGTCGGGACTGTATCCCACCTCAGGCATGAAAACCTCGAACTCGCGGCGTTGTTTCCTGGCAACCACAAAATCAAGATCGCCAAACTCGCGGATAAACAGGGGGTGATTCTTTTTATTATGCGCCTGCACAGCCAGGCCGCCTATTGCACGGATCTGGATATTTTTCGCCTCCGCCGCGTCTACAAGACGGGTCATTTCCGCAAGAGTCTCTTGTGATGTAATTGCCATCCATTCACCTTGAAAAAGACAAGGTGACAGTCACCTTTGAGGTGACTGTCACCTGATTTAATATTTACTCCACTGGAATTTCGGACTGCACCTTATTCAGATCAATGCCCTTGCTCTTGCGATAGGCCTTGAAGCCGAAATAAATCACAGCCGCAAGCACGTAATTGCCGAGCATGTAATAGACCGAGCTCGTATTGCTAATGCCAATGCCATACAAGCCGTTCGGGTCGAAGATCCACTGATAGAGCAGATAGACGAGGAAACCGCCAAAGATCACGCCCGCAACAGAGATCAACGGCAGGCCCAGTACATTGTATTTGGCAATGGGCGATGCCTTATACAGATCAGGCTTGGTATACGGAAGCACAATGGCAGCGATGGTTGTCCCGAGGAATGTCACTGCGATGACCAAGGTGGAGCAAAGCGTCAGTGTCTGGAAGTTGGCGATATTGAAGGCAAATAGATAGGCCACAAACACCGAGGGGACGATCATCAACAGCAGCGCATTGACGGGCGTGCCTGTGCGTTCATCCAATTTTGCGACAGATTCGGGCAGCAGGCGGTCAAAGGCGGCGGCAAAGATGACACGCGTGGAGGATAGGAACACGGTTCCGCTCCAGCCGAACCACCATAGGCTCATCAATATAACCACCAGGAATTGTACGAATTTATTCGTGGTGAGGAATGCAGCCAGCAGAGCAGGATACGGCCAGACAGGGAGCGCGGGCGCTACTTCAGTGTAGCCCCAGGCATAATTCCACCAGGCGCCGCCGGCTTGAACGTAAAAGTCCCAGCCAATGGTCTTGCGGATGGCAAAGAGCAAAATAATGCCCAGCACGGTCGTAATTCCAAGCGCCCAGCCCATACCGGCCACATTGCGTTTGAAATCGGTTGCGCCGCGCACTTCGCCATAAAGGGTTGCGCCCCAGTTGGGCCACAAATTGAAAAAGACCATGTAGGGGATCACAAGGAAGACCAAAGCCAGCGAGCCGCCGCTGAAAGGCGTGATCGCACCGGCCTCGGTGCCCAAGGCGACCGTGGCATCATACACACCGGGCGTCGCACCAAACATGGAAGTCGCATTCGCTTCCAAACCCGCCTTGAAGGCCTGGGGGGAACCCATCAGCAATAACCCAATCACGATGAGAAGTCCCAGCATGCCGCCATAGAAGGAAAACTTTTGAATGCGCGCGTATGTTTTCATGCCCAGCATGATGAATACACTGACAATGGCAAGCGTGATGATCGAAGCCGTGAACGAACCCATTTGTGTGCCTGCAAACCACAAGGCCAGGTCTTTCACGCCGAATATACCAAGCAAGGGCACAAGCACAATGTGACGGAACATATCGCCATACAACGGGACCCACAGCCACAAGATGAACCACCAGCCCGTGACGGCAAGGATGAAGCCGACTGCGCCGCCAAGAATACGGCTCTGCCAGACATAATCACCGCCCGAACGGGGCATGACGGCGATCAACGCGGCATATACAATGACCTCGAAGAAAATGAACACTGCACTGATGATCAAGGCATTCACCATGCCGCCCTCGAAATAGTACATCTGGCTAAAGCTGTACAGACCGAGGGTGATCAGGTTGATGGAAAACAACGCGTAGATGAACGCGTCCATGACCGACCACGAACGTACCAGGCCAGTCGCTTTACGGACAAACAAGTTACTCATAACATTCTCTCCTTTGATGATATGTTTTGAAACCCTCTCCTCGTCTCCTCTCCCAAACTGGGGCGGGCGACGGGGCGGGGGTAGTTACCCTGTTGTCAATACGTAATCTTCAACCTTATTCTTTCCGAGTCTCACAATCGCGCCAAGCAAGGTCCCCTGCTCGTACATGGAGCCCGGGTTTATGCACAGAGTTTTTCCAATCCGTGACACGCCGCGGCCCTCGTGGATATGTCCATGCAGGCCAAGCAGGGGCTGTATTTCTTCAATGGCTTGCCGCAAGGCCGTCGAACCGACAGGGTTCAACGCCTGGCCCGCCATCTTCGGACGCAGGTTTTCATCCAGCTCAGCCGCTTCATCGAGATTGGATTTATACGGCGGCACATGAATATTGAAAATGGAATTTTGCGGATTTTTCAATCGCGAAGTCATCGCTTCATACCTGGCCCTGAGTTGGGGCTCGTCCTCTTCACGGTGCGTGTCCCAGGGAGTGCGATTGCTCCAGCCGGAGGCGATCATCTCATGGCCGCTTTTCAGGGTGGTGACCTGCCCTTCGGCCAGGATCACGCTGCGGCTCGCGCGAACGACCTCGTCCACCTCATCCATATCGTCATTGCCCGGGCAGCAGTACAACTTCATATCCGTGCCCTCCAGTTTTTTGTCCGCCAGATCCATCCATTGCTGAACAACCTTCAACACTTCGGCGAGAAAAATCTCGCTGACGCGTTCTGGATTATTTTCCAATTCGGTAATTTCATCTGGATTTGTCATGTAGGGATAATAGCCGCGGCTGCGGACGCGTTTGACCATGTCCTGCAGTTCTTCGTCGTTCGTTGTATCAAACACCTGTTCGAGTAAAGTGATGCGATGATTATTACCGCCCTGATGCACAAACGGGACAACCGCCTTGCCCGTCATATCGCCGCCGAGGATCATTTGATCCGCCCCATAGAACTTGCCCGCATTGAGAAACTTGTTCCAGCAAATATCTGACCCGTGTATATCTGTCGCAAAGAAGATGGTTGTCACATGCAAATCCTTTATTTTGGGGTGTGCCTCAAAAAGGTGCAGAGGTGGTGCGGTAACGATTTGTTTATTATACCCGCCAGGAACAGATTGCAACAAATTCGTTAATAAAAACCACCGCCTTGCGTCGGGCTTCCAATGCGGGTCAAATTCCCGTGACTGCGTGGGATGCAATAACCCATGAATTTGCTTTAAGCGGGATATGGCTTATGAAATACGCTGCATGGCTCAGCCAAACCACATGATGAGCCAATAGATGCCTGCGGAAACCATGGCGCTGGCGGGTATGGTGATAAACCATGCAGTGACAATTTCCTCCGCCACGCTCCAGCGGACCTTCCCGAACCTTTCGGAAGATCCCACGCCAATGATCGCCGAACTGACCACCTGCGAAGTGCTCACCGGCAATCCAAGAAAAGAGGCGCTCAGAATCACAAGGCTGGAGGTCAATTGGGTGGAAAAACTATGGATGGGGCGTATCTTGTAAAACCCGCCGCCCAGGGTGCGGATCAACCTCCATCCTCCCACGGCAGTCCCTATTGCAATCGCCGCCGCACTGAGCGCAACCACCCACATCGGGACTTTAAATTGATTGATGGATCCGCTGATCAACAGGCCGAGCGTAATAATGCCCATTGTCTTTTGAGCATCATTCGTCCCATGGCTGAAGGCCATTCCCAGGGCCGTGACAAACTGTCCGCGTTTGAAGAATTCATTGATTTCAATCGACGCATTTCGAACAAGAAAATAGATCAGGCGGGTGAGCGCAAACCCGAAAGCAAAACCAAGCAGGGGCGAGGCAAACAGGGCGATGATCACTTTTTCAAGACCATGCAATTTGATTGCCCCGAAGCCCGCACCCGCCAGGACCGCGCCAAGCATGCCTCCAATCAAGGCGTGCGATGAACTGCTCGGTATTCCCAGGTACCAGGTGAACAGGTTCCACGCAATTGCCCCAACCAGGCAGGCAATGATCACATCCAAATTGAGCGCATCCGACTGCGCCACTTCCTCGCCGATGGTCGTAGCCACCGCGACGCCGAACAGAAAGGGACCCAGAAAATTTGCAATGGCAGTCAGCCCCAGCGCGGTGTGCGGACGAAAGGCACGCGATGCAATCATCGTGGCCACGATATTGCTGGAATCATGAATCCCATTCAGAAAATCAAAGATTAATGCCAGCCCAACAACGATATAAATTTGCAGAGACATAAAGCCTCGTTATGTTTTCTTTACCACGATATCCGCAATCACATTCGCGGCCTCGTCTCCGCGATCTGCGGCATTGGAAAGGTGGCGATAGACCTCGCGCATCTTCAACATTTCAACCACATGGTGGAGGTCTTCCGGCCCGCTGAAGAGGTTCGCCACCGCTTCGCGATAGACGGCTTCGACGCGATTCTCGAGCGCCTTGGCGCGCTGGGCATGTTCAATGGCCACGCCGGGATTCTTCTCGAGACGCATGACTGCCTGATGGATCTCCCAGCCCGCATCTTTCAGCAGGGATGCGATTCGTATCATGTAATTCGTCGGCTTGACGTTCAGGATGTCCATTTCAGCCACAGTCGTATCGGCGTAATCCACCATATCGTCGATCGAACGCGAGAGGGCGAAGATATCCTCGCGGTCGAAGGGCGTGACAAAGACGCGATTCAATTCGTCGATCAGGACGCGGCGCACCTCATCCGCTTCCTTCTCCTTCAGGGATAATTCCTCGGCGATTTCAGGCAGCGGCGTCTCGAAATATTTTGCCAGCAATTTGAGACCGTCGTATGTAAGAGCTGCCTGATTCATGATGAGGGTGTTGAAGACTTCTTCGCGGCGTTTGAAAAATCGGAACATGGGACCTCCATTGGATGGCAAATTTAACGGCAATCATTTGCCCGGCAAATAATCCTATCACTCCGCATTGACGAATACGATATGTCAACCTTCCTTATTTTCAGTGTAAAAATGCATGGCTTGGGCACGTCACGCCAATTACAGGCAATCCATGCTTACAGGTGGGGATGTTTCCATCACTGAGCAGGGATTCAACCTGTGACAGGGTTATAATTGGG
>CAZEGE010000111.1:0-10496 GCA_964511765.1 uncultured Anaerolinea sp. | reverse complement strand
GTAAATTCAAACAACGTGGGAATCCCAAGTGGATATTTGTCGAGTGGGCCGAGATCCATGACGGATTCATCTTCTGTTTTGCGGAGCGAGGGCGAGAGCAGATATGCAATGGAGGGCAGTCCAATGCCGACACCGATCAGGCCACCAATAAAAGCAGTGGTGGCTTTGATGAAGTCACGGCGACTGATATTTTGTTTATGAGTTACATCTGCCTCTTTCCTAAAAAGCCTACTTCAATTCCCATTCAAAGATACGTGAGGATGCATCCATGTTGATGATGGTAAGTGTGAGTTTTGCCGCGCCTTCGAGAATGGGTTTGCCGTCTTTGATCGCAGGGAAGATCAACTTGCCTTCCACGTGATGACCGCCGCGCGGCGCGTCCCAGAGGGTGGACACAACGCTGGCACCTGTGTCGGTGGTGAGAGTGGATAGTGTTGCCAGATCCATACTCAAGTCAATCGAATGGGTGGTCAGCACTACTTCGAATTCAAGAGTATCGGCAGGAATACCAAGGTTGAGCGGGGTAATATCCATGATGATTGCGCCTTGTTGGTCAGAGCGAGTCATTTCGGAATTGCCACCCATGTTCGGGAACAATGTTGCAAGGATTGCAGGATCATCCGTTGAGGTGGGGGTAATATCAGAAACGGAAGCCGGTTGAGGGTCGTCCTGAGTGTCAGTCGAAAGAAGAGGCGGGGTGGAAGTTGCAGAACATGCGGCGAGCACAAGGGATAAAATCAAAGATGCAGGCAGAAGAAATCGTTTCATACTATTGTCTCCAGAATGGGTTGTAGTTTTTGTCGTTCACGATAGAGCACTAAGAGCATGACGCCAATACCAATTAAATTCATTGCAAGACCGATAAGCATGAATGGACGCTGGTAGCGGGTTAGAAAACTCGCCGCCGCGCTCAGTCCAAGAATAGGGAGAACATCGGTGACATGATGAATACAACAGGCAACCATCGCGGTGGCGGATGTGCCTCCGCTTGCGCTCATCATGGAGCCTGCATGACCTGTGGATGCAATTGGAATGAAGAGACGAAATCGCAAAATGGTATAAAGCGCGGCTTGAACGCCGAAGCCGACGATAATCGGGATGACATACCAACGGTCACGCACGAGTTGCGAGGAGGCGTAGCCCCAACCCTGCGCCCAGGTGAGAATGCCGATATAGAATAACGCGATGAGGGTTGAGCCGATCAGGAAAGCTGCGAGGGGAATTAGAAAACGTTTCACCATTAATCTCCTTTTTACTCATCATAGCCTTTACGTGTCCGAACGTCTTGCGCCAGATTGCTGCAAAACCGATAGGCAATTCTGCCTGTGCCTTTTCCAATGATTCTTTACGGGACCTTTACACTTATCTGTTAGGATTTAACGCATAATTAGAAAGGAGCGAATTATGTGTGGTAGAGGAATTGGTAATCTATTGTTTCCGCTCGTTGCTGCAGGAGTGTTGACGAATGAGTCGGCGCGACCCGCGGCTGTTGTGACTTTGCAAGCAACCTGCCCGAATTGTGAATCAAAAGTTTTATCATCGTTCGATTGGTGTCCCCAATGTGGAACAGGATTGAAACCGCATGCCTGTGCATATTGCAGCAATCAAATGGAAAGCAACGCGCGGTTTTGCCCATCGTGCGGCGCGCCAGCAGGAGGCAAAGGAAAATCATGAGTGGTTTCAATATGCAAAGATTTAATGCGACTGGCCGGGGTTTTGAGATTGACCCTGTTTGTGAAATGAGGTTGATCTTCAGAATCCTCCGTTCAAGATTCCGCATAGAGACAAGACATATTATTTTTGCTCCGATGTATGCAAACATTTGTTTGAACGGATGCCAGAGAAATACATTAAGGTGGGCGAGACATAAAACAATAACGCTTTCTGCTTGACTATATACGGGCGACTGTTTCTCAAGAATAGGCAATTCCGCCTATCCTCAAATAGGCCACGTGGCTCTGCATGCACCTCGGATAATTCCATACAATGAAACTATCCCATGAACGGGACTTTCCGAGGTGCTTATGAATATTTCCCCTTTCTTATCTGTCAACCGCCCCAGTGACGAAGCATTGCAATGGACAAAGAAACAGCTACTGCAGGCAGGTCTGCGTCCCATACAAACTTTCGATTTGCATGCTGCTCGGGTTGGGTTGCATGATTGTCCATGTCCGCATCATGGAACAGATGATTGTGATTGCCAGATGGTGGTCTTGCTGGTTTATGGAAAAGCAGGCGAACCTCTCACACTCATCCTGCATGGCCATGATGAACAGATCTGGTTTTCCATTGCAGATAACCCACGCCAACGAGCCGATCCGAAATTGATGTCGGTTATTCAACAGGCGCTTGGAGTCAAAGTGCCCGCTACAATCTCACAAAGTGGATAGGCCAAATTGCCTATATGCCAATGCGATAAATGGCTCTGAACTCACGCAATAAGGTCGTATATACTTAAAACCCAATCAAAATTTATAAAATCAGAGGAGATCAAAATGTTCGTATTTAAGAAAGTATATGCAGGATTAATTGCTATTGGGTTGTTATTAACTGCCTGTGGAGGACAAGCCATTGCCAAAACAGAAGATGTTACGATTACCCTGACAGAGTTTGGAGTTACTTCGTCGGTGACAGACTTCAAAGTTGGCATACCTTATCATTTTACTGTCACAAACAATGGCAGCGTCAACCACGAGATTATGATCATGCCTCCATTGACAGAAGACGCGATGGGTATGAGCATGGATATGGGAGCATTGGATGAAATGGCATTAGCAATGATCGAGGCAGATGAACTCACACCTGGCACCACAAAGTCCTTTGACTATACCTTTACTGAAGCTGCTCCTGCCGGAACCCTTGAGTTTGCCTGCCATACACCGGGTCACTATGAAGCGGGTATGTACCTGCCAATGACAGTTAAATAACCCGCGCTGATTCGATCCGATTCGAGTAATAGGCTGATTGAAACAGGCGTCATCTTCTTTTGACGCCTGTTTCAATATAAGGAAATTCAATGAATTCAAAATCCAAGCGTCAGCAAAGGCAAGAACATCAGAGTAAACAGAAGTTTAAGAATAATCTTATCTGGAGCGGGATTGGAGTAATCATACTCACCCTCCTCGGTCTCGTTATCTGGCAGGGTGTTCGTCCTGCGAGAGGTGAGTCTGTCCAGATCATGGTGAGTAACCCGCATATCCCAGTTGACAGCGATCCAGGTCAGTACAACTCTGACCCGCCGACCTCAGGTCCGCATTACGCGGAGGAGGCTAGGGCGGGTTTTTTTGAGAATAACAATTATCAATTTCCAGCTGGGTACCTCGTTCATAATTTGGAACATGGGTATGTCATCTTCTGGTACAACTGCAACCTTCTGGATGAATCCGGCTGCACAGACCTGAAGGCACAAATTAAAACCACAATGGATGATCTGGGCGGCATAAAGCTGGTTGCTTATCCTTGGCCTTCCCTCGAAGTTCCCCTTGCAATGACATCCTGGGGGCGTTTGCAACGTTTTGAAAAGTTTGACTCGGAACAAGCCAAGGCCTTTTATCGAGCCAACCTCAATCGCGCACCTGAGCCTAATGCACCATAAGGATTAAATGACCACTATTAGCACATCATCCAATTTGACAAAAACTCGCAGCGTTGTAGAGTGGATATCCCGCCACTGGTTTGGATTATTCCTTGCTATCTATGGAGCATGGGTATTCACGCCCTTTCTTGCGCCTATCCTCATGTATATTGGCTGGACGAGCGCAGGAAAAGCCATATATTTCATATATTCTTTTTTCTGCCATCAAATGCCGCAGCGTTCCTTCTTTCTATTCGGCGAAAAGACCATGTACCCGCTAGGTGAAATTCAATCTGTATGGCAGAACACCATCAACCCGCTGGTTCTGCGCCAGTTCACTGGAAACGAGACGATGGGTTGGAAGATCGCCTGGTCGGACCGCATGATCTCGTTTTACACCAGTGTCTGGGTGTTCGCTGCGCTTTGGTATCCATTCCGCCGCAAGATCAAAACCTTATCATGGTTCGGATTCGTTTTGCTCCTGCTTCCCCTTATAATGGATGGCGGCACTCATACCCTCAGCGATTTCGCTGGTATTGGACAAGGCTTTCGCGACAAAAATCAATGGCTGATCATGCTGACAAATTACTCCCTGCCCCCCACCTTTTATTCAGGCGACGCACTCGGTTCGTTTAACTCCATCATGCGCTTCGTCACTGGACTTTTGGCTGGTCTTGGAATTGTTGGGCTCGCTTTTCCTTACATGTTTCAGACAGAAAAACTAAATCAAGAATTGGACAAATTAAGTTATGCCAAAGTCATTGAGCAAACCAAAAACCAAAATCCGCATTCTTCTGGCTGACGATCACTATATCGTTCGTGCTGGAGTACGCCAACTTCTTGAAAGCGCGGGCGATCTCCAGGTCATTGCCGAGGCGGGGGATGGCGAAGAAGCCCAAACACTTATCCAGAAGCACAAACCCGATGTAGCTGTCCTGGATATCCAAATGCCCAAAGCCAGCGGCATTGAAGTGACACGTTGGGTACGCGCTCATCTGCCCGAGGTTGGTGTGTTAATCCTTACTGCCTACGATGACGATCCGTATGTAATGGCCGTCCTGCAGGCGGGTGCAAATGGATATGTGCTCAAGACCGCCAGCACGGATGACCTCATTCAAGCCGTGCGTGATGTAAATGAAGGCAAGTCTGCACTTGACCCTGCCATCACGCGCAAATTGATGTCCAATATTTTCAAAAGACCTGATAAGAAAATTGTTGAACCATTGACAGACCGCGAACTGGATGTGCTGCGTCTCGGTGCAAAAGGATATACCAATAAAGCCATCGGTGTTCAACTCAGCATCAGTGATCGGACTGTGCAGGGACATCTCGCGCACATTTTCGCCAAACTCCAAGCCAACAGCCGAACCGAAGCGGTCATGCGCGCCGTTTCGCTGGGATTGATCTCGCAAGGCTCAGGCAATATCGTTGAAGAAGAATGAAACGTCTCCTGCCTGGCTGGCGCGGCCTCACACAACTTTTTGTAGTCACTATTTTACCGCTTACGGTATTATTGTTGCTGATCGCGTTCGGTGGTGTCAATATGCACCAGCAGGATATGCGCGCCCTCGTCGGGGAGCGCGATGAACGCGCGGTTCAATCTTCCGCCGCCGCACTCGAATCTGAATTGCATCACCGCATCGCGACCATCTCCAGTATGGCAGTTTTGTCTGCTGAAGATTTAACTTTTGAAGAAATCTTTGCGACAACGAATGATCTTGCCAATGATTTTAATGGCGGAATAGCGTTTCTCAATTCAGATGGCCACCTACTTGCCAATAAAAACGAAGACAAACTATGGGGATGGATTTCACAAAACACGCAAGGTCTTTCCATCGCTTCTCCGTCGAACCACGGACCTGTCTTCTCCGCCCCAGTATTTGATCCCAACTCAAAGCGTTTCTTTGTGATTATTTCAGCATATTCAACTGCCCGCAACGTGATCGTGGCAGGAGCCTTTTCCCCGGAATCGCTCGCCGTTGAGACTCTCTCCGCAACGTATCCAACGGGTAGTCATGTAACCATCTACCTGCTCGATGAATCGCGACGATTGCTTTTTGTAAGCGGCACACTCGCACAGGATAGTTTGGAGTCAGACCACCCAGGCGTAACCGAGGCACTGCAAGGGGAGAGCGGTGTTCTTTATGTAAAAAAGGATAACACCGAACATGTCGTCGCATACAGTCCCATCAAATCAACAGGTTGGGCCCTGATCACAGAGGAAGAGTGGGAAATGGTGATCAGTCCATCGTTACAGTTAACCCAGATGGCTCCACTTGTCGTGGTTCCGGCATTTATTCTGGCGTTAATCGCAATCTGGTTCGGTGCGAAGCAAATTGTCCAACCTTTGCAAAGACTTGAATCAAAAGCCGCCGCGCTGGCGTGGGGTGACTTTGAAGCGATCAAGGAATCTGTTGGCGGGATTTCGGAAGTGCAGCATTTGCAGATGGAATTGACGGAGATGTCCCGTAAAGTACTGGCCGCCCAGAATGGGTTGCACGATTACATTGGCGCGATCACTTCCGCGCAGGAAGATGAACGTATGCGGTTGGCGCGCGAACTGCACGATGACACGATCCAAGCTGTCATCGCTTTAAAACAACGAGTGCAACTTGCGCAGAAATTGGTCAAAGACCAGCGTGGACGTCGATCACTGAGTGAGCTGGAAATCCTCGCCGAGCAAACGATTGAGAATCTGCGCCGTTTGACACGCGCCTTGCGTCCCATCTATCTGGAAGATTTGGGACTGGTTACTGCGCTGGAAATGCTGGCGCGTGAAACCAGTCAGGTGAATCAAATGGAAACAGACTTTCAGAAACAAGGACACGAAAGACGTTTGCAAAGTGAAGTGGAGTTGGCTCTATACAGAATCGCGCAGGAGGCCTTGAGTAATGTGGCTCATCATGCAAAAGCCAATCACGCCATATTGCATATCTCATTCAGTGATCATGAGATCCAATTAACGGTGAATGATGATGGGATTGGCTTTCAAATGCCGAAGAGTCCCACTGACTTTGCGCCGAATGGACACTTCGGTTTGCTTGGCATCCATGAACGAGCAGACTTAATCGGCGCGCGGCTTGAGATAGAATCAGTTATCGGAAAGGGAACCAGCCTAAAGGTTGTACTGCCTGCCCATCGCCATAAACAAAGTTGAGTGAAGCGCCACCTTGGCACGAAGTGTATCGAAAAACCAGTACTAAGGTTATAGGCAATTTTGCTTATTCATAACCCCGCTATCCTGCCCTCATGCAATAGCGGGGTTATGTTTATGATATACCCATCCCATTTTAGGCAGGTATGTTAATGACATCTGAATCGGCAACTTCACTGGTTCCATCCCAAGGCGAAAGGTTGAAAATATTTCTGCACGCACTTCTGTTCGTGCTTGGCTTCTCTTTGGTGTTTATCGTTGGCTGGGGCGGCTCAGTGACGGCGCTGGGTCAATTATTTGGAGCATACAAATACGAGCTGGGACGAATCGGGGGAGTCGTCGTAATTATTTTTGGACTCGCAACTTTGGAAGTGATCCACATCCCCTGGTTCTATGCGGACACGCGCACACAATACTCCGCGCGCGGCACGTATGCAAGTTCAGGCTTGATGGGAATTTTCTTCGCGGCAGGCTGGAGCCCATGTATTGGCGCAACGCTCGGTGCGATTCTGACGATGGGGCTGAGTCAACAGACGGTGGGACAGGCCATGTGGCTGGCCTCCGGTTATTCGCTCGGTTTGGGGATTCCGTTTCTCGCAATGGCATTGGGCCTTGAACGCGCTTCGGGCTGGCTCAATCGTATGAAGCCCTATCAAAAATATTTCAGAATCACAAGTGGTATGTTCATTATCATCATTGGCGTCTTGCTTCTAACCAATACAATGAGCTTGATATCGATATGGGCGTTTAAGAACGGCTATTACATCGAGGCATTTTCAAGATATGCCGCTGCGCCGACCTATTTAACAGCAATCGTTGCAGGCTTGCTGTCCTTTCTTTCACCATGTGTACTTCCGCTCGTGCCTGCATACCTCGGTTACTTGAGTGGACATACCATGCAGAAGGCATAAACGATGAAAAAAATAATTATCATCCTGCTAGCCGCGATTGGACTTACGGCTTGTCAATCCAAACCTGTTACAGGAGAAACTGTCACTGTGGCTGGCGGTTTATACAAGAATGTCTCTCCTAATGAGTTGAATACGATGTTGAAGAACAAGGACTTTGTATTCGTCAACGTTCATATTCCATTTGCCGGGGATATCGCGAACACGGACTTGTCCATTCCCTACGACCAGATCAGCGCGTCGGAGAATCTCTCGCAGTTTCCCGCCGATAAAAATGCGAAAATCGTTTTGTACTGCCGCAGTGGACGCATGAGCGCAATTGCAGCGGAGGAACTTGTTTCGCTTGGATATACCAATATCTGGGAACTGAAAGGCGGCATGGTGGATTGGGAACAGGCTGGGTACAACATCGAAAAATAAGGAGCAAGGAAGATGATCAGAGACCCCGTATGCGGCATGACGGTCAATCCACAACATGCCACGGTCAGTATTCAGTATAAAGGGCAAACGTATTATTTCTGTTCACGAGTGTCCAAGACAATGTTCGAACGTGAGCCTGAAAAGAATGTAAAGAGCGAAGATCTAAAATCTGAATAAGCCCTTGCTCTTGCAAGGCGGAAGGAAAAATCATGATAGAGCAGGATGTTGAAATAACCGAAGAGCCTACTGATGAAAACATTTCGACGGACAAACACATCAGGCAAATTGCACGGATCGTGATCGCCCTGGTCGTTACTTTCTTTCTTGGTTTCGGAGGCGGTTATCTGATATGGGGACAGGATGAAACTGCTGAAGCGAAACAGCAGAAAGAATTGACTGAACTTCATGAGCAGGTCAACCCTAAAGACGGCTATACCCTGCCCGTTTCCTATGGAAAGTTGGGTCCGCAACTGGTGGAAGCAGGCGTTATTAATTATGACGCCTTTATGGATGTGATGAAATCAAGCGGCGACCCAATCAGCACCCGCCAGGTCGAACTTCTGAAGAAGGGCAGCGATGAACCAATCGTAATCAACGCGGAAAACGCCCACTTCCTTCTTAATTTCTTCTGGGCAGTTGGGTTAGCCAACAAAAATTCAATCCTCACTGAGGGTCCAATAGTTCAATACAGCGATGGACAAATTGAACGATTTGCATCCACTGGCGGGTGGACTCTTTCAACCAAATCCGTCACTGACATTTATGCCAGCATGGATTTGATCCCGCTTACACCTGAACAACAGGCGCATGTGGAAGAAGTGGCCGCGGCTGTGTATCGTCCATGCTGCAATAACCATGCTCTTTTCCCTGACTGCAATCATGGCATGGCCATGCTTGGCCTGTTGGAGCTGCTGGCATCGCAAAATGCCAGCGTAGATGAAATGTTTAATGCAGCCAAATATGTTAATGCATACTGGTTTCCGCAGCAGACGCTGGAGACCGCTCTTTTTCTAAAGACAAATCAGGAAATTGACTTTTCCGAGGCCGACTCGCGCCTTGTTGTAAGCGACAAGTTCTCTTCAGCCTCTGGCGCCAGCATGGTGCATCAATCGCTTCAGTCCAGAGGTTTGCTAAAACAGACTCCCAGTCAGGGCGGCAGCTGCGCCAATTAATCCTTTTGTAACAATTAACTCTCAGAGGAAGTTATGGCAGAAGTCAAGACAAATTCACAGCTCAGTGTATCGTTATGGGCACAAATCCTTATTTGGTCTTTTCTCCTTGGACTGCTTATTCTTTTGGGATTTGGCTTGAAGCGTGCCCGGCAAGGAACCATTCAACCTGGAATTGAAATTCCTGATTTTAGCCTCACGCTCTACAGCGGCTATGAATACAATGGTCAGTCCAAAGTGAATGTGTCAGATTTAAAAGGCAAAGTGGCGCTTATTAACTTTTGGGCTTCGTGGTGTAAACCATGTGAACAGGAGGCTCCTGTATTGGAGCAAGCCTGGGAATATTATCAACCCAGCGGTAAGGTGGTTTTCCTAGGGGTAGACTATGCGGATACTGAAACGCCAGCGCGGATTTTCCTCAAAAAATTTAATAACACCTATCCCAATGGCCCAGACATTGGAACGGCTATCTCGCAGATGTTCCGAATCCAGGGCGTGCCAGAGACCTATATCATTGATGCCAATGGCATCCTCAACTATGTCAAAATTGGACCTTTTCTAAATGTGGATGAGATCAAAGCGCTGATTGACCCATTACTTCCATAGTATTGGAGACAAAATGAAGAAAATAAAAAACAAGAAACTTGAACAACAAAAAGAATGGCCCGCCGTGGTTTATATGTGGGCATTTGGATTGACGCTAATGAGTTACGCGGTTGCCAGAGCGGTTTTGGACGGAATGCCGCATCCATATCATTGGCTGGCTGCGTTGATTGGCGGACTTGCTGGAATTCCGATTGGCTGGTTGTGGTATCGCTGGCGCGGGGATATTTTTTAGATAAGGGCAAAATGTAAAATATCAAGAGTATGAGCAATAATGCCTATAAGACATACGTAATATGGCTCTCAGTGATGATGTCAGTTAATTTGATGATCGAATTAAACAAAAGGAGATAACCTATGACAACTACAGTACGTGATCCCGTCTGCGGTATGGACATTGATCCCGCGACCGCCGCTGGCACATCTGAATACAAAGGACAGACCTATTACTTTTGCTCGCTTGGTTGTAAGAAGTCCTTTGATAAAGAACCTGAGAAATATCTCGGCAAAGCCGACGAACACGCACACCATCATTAAATCGCTTCTCTTCCACCTCGAATGACCTGTCTTTTGGACAGGTCATTCTTCATGTTAGCGCCAGGCAAAATCCTGACATGAAACCTTCACCAACTCTTTGTTCTGCCTTTACAAATCCTTTAATCACGCCT
>CAZEGE010000110.1:0-10519 GCA_964511765.1 uncultured Anaerolinea sp. | reverse complement strand
TCGTGAAGGCGGTCTGACCGTCGGTGCGGGTGTCGTTACCAAGATCATCGAGTAATCGGAAAGTAAGGTAGTAAGATGGCTTCCAAGAAGAAAGATGTCCGCCCGGTCGTTACACTTCAATGTAATGACTGCAAAGAGCGGAATTACACCACCGAAAAGAACCGCCGCAATGATCCCAATCGGCTGGAGTTCAGCAAGTATTGCTCGCGTTGCAGAAAACACACGATGCATCGCGAAACGAAATAAGCAAGATAGCGTCAGGTATCAGGTGTCACGTGCCAGGTTTCAAATGTGATGCGTGACACCGAAAAACCTGAAACTTTTAGGCCAGTGGCTCAATTGGCAGAGCACTCGTCTCCAAAACGAGCGGTTGTGGGTTCGATTCCTACCTGGCCTGCCTGAGGCAACGCCGTCCTCGCAAGAGCTGGCGGCGTTTTAGCCGTAAAATGAATGAAGGAGTGTTGCCTTGGCTGAGAAAGCAAAGAAAGTCAAGAAAAGCGAAAACGCCGTTCAGCGTTACTTCCGTGAAACATCGGGAGAACTTCGCAAAGTGAGCTGGCCCACATGGCCCGAGGCAAAGCGCCTCACAGGACTCGTTCTCCTTGTGATGGTCGTGGTTGGCATTTTCCTTGCAAGCGTGGATTATTTTGCCAATCAATTGCTGGGTGTTGTGCTTGGCCTTTAGTTTGAATTGAGGATCTGATGGATTTACCGGAACCGCAAGAGCAGATTGAACAGGAACCGATGGATGAAAAAGTCGAGGAGCAAATCGCTCCTGCGGACGATAGCGCTTCCTCTGCGGACACGAAACCTGCTCCCAGCTCCGAGACAAAGATTCCCGCCGACCTGCCTCCCATTGAGGCGATTGTTGAGGGTCCCGCCTGGTATGTGATCCATTGTTATTCAGGTTATGAGAACAAGGTTCGTCATAACCTTGAGCAGCGGATTGAGACCATGGGTATGAAAGACAGGATCTTTGATGTTGTGATCCCAACCCAGGAGGAGATTGAAGTCAAAGATGGCAAGCGCCGCACGGTGGAACGTCACATTTTCCCCGGCTATGTGCTTGTGAATTTGGCTCTCTCAGAAGAATCCTGGTACGTGGTCCGCAACACCCCCGGTGTGACAGGTTTCGTTGGCATGGGAAATAATCCCACGCCCTTGCGTCCTGAAGAGGTTGCCCAGATTGTCAAACGTATGGAAGCTGAAGCGCCCACAGTTAAAGTCACTTTCAAAGTGGGCGAGCGTGTTCGCATCGTGGACGGTCCGTTCAATGATTTCCGCGGTGTGGTGGCTGAGATCGATATGGAGCGTACGAAGGTGCGCGTGATGGTGAGTTTCTTCGGACGCGAAACGCCTGTTGAGTTGGATTTCTTGCAGGTCGAGAAAGCCTAAGCAAAGGGATGCCGAAGCGGCATCCAAAACATATTAGACAGTAGCAGGCCTCAGACAGGTCTGATGCGGTGGGAGGGTCTCCCAAATGACCCGCTAAAACCACGAAGGAGTTAAGTCAAAATGGCAAAGAAGTTAAAAGCAATCGTTCGTCTTCAGCTGGAAGCTGGCAAGGCAAATCCTGCGCCTCCCGTTGGCCCAGCGCTGGCAAGTCATGGTATCAACATCATGGCGTTCTGCAAGGAATATAATGCCCGAACCTCCAATCGTCCGGGTGAGGTTCTTCCTGCGGAAATCACCATCTATACCGATGGTTCGTTTACATTTGTGCTTCGCACCCAGCCTGCCGCAGTTTTGCTTCGCAAAGCTGCCAAGATTGAAAAAGGTTCCGGCGTGCCGAACAAGGAAAAGGTCGGCAAGGTGACCCGCGCTCAGGTGAAGGAAATCGCTGAAATAAAGATGAAAGATCTCAACGCAATCACCATTGAAGGCGCAATGAAACAGGTTGAAGGCACAGCCCGTTCGATGGGTATTACAGTAACCGACTAATTTTGTGGGAGTGGCGCTGGTTTCGATACAGCCGAGAAGAACGCTCGGCTTACTCAACCAGCGGCGCCACGCTTGCACCACGGAGGAAAAAATGACCAAACACGGAAAAAAATATACGGAAGCGGCGGCCAAAGTTGATGTGGATAAGGTGTATTCCGCCCGCGAAGCAGTTGAACTTGCCAAAGAGACTTCAATCACCAATTTTGATGCAACGGTTGAAGTTCATATGCGCACTACGCTTGATTCACGTCAGGCGGACCAGCAATTACGCGATGTAGTTGTTCTCCCACACGGTCTCGGCAAGACCGTGCGCGTGCTCGTCTTCGCCCAGGGCGAAGGTGCGGCAGCGGCCCGCGCAGGCGGGGCTGACCTCGTTGCTGACGATGATGAAACCATGAAGAAGATCGAAGGCGGCACGCTTGACTTTGACGTCGCTATCGCCACACCCGATGCGATGGGCAAGGTTGGTCGCCTGGGTCGTGTGCTCGGTCCGCGCGGTCTTATGCCGAACCCGAAGGCTGGTACAGTGGTAGCTCCGCAGGATATGGAGCGTGCGATTAAGGAAGCCAAGGCAGGACGTGTGGAGTTCCGTCTAGATAAGACCAATAATATCCATGTTTCGATCGGTAAGGTTTCCTTCTCCGCTGATAAACTCTTCCAGAACTATGTGGCTTTGGTGGATGCAGTGAATAAATCCCGCCCAACAGGTGCGAAGGGTAACTTTGTCAAGCGCATTACCATCACCACCACAATGGGACCTGGCGTAAAGGCCGATCCCAATGAACATATGCAAGGTGCCGAGTAGAAATACTCGTTAATCCCTAAAAATCCACTTCGCCGATGAAGGCGGGTGTTCTGAAAACGGGATCTTGGAATGGCGGGAAAACGCCGTTCCTGTGCGACCCTCTTTCAGAACTTAATTTCCTGCTCAGGTGGAGACTCATAGCATAATTCAGCGCAGCATTTGTGCTGATTCCCTCCGGGGCTCCCCCTTGTGGGGATTGCGAAAAGTCTTTGCCTGTGTAAGTGGCAAAGACTTTTATATTGAAAGGAGGTGAATAACCATTGGCAATTTCAAAGAAACGCAAGGAAGAAGTGCAGGCTCAGTACGTGGATTGGATCAAACGTAGTGAGGCAGTCATTCTTGTGGAATATACCGGCGCAACGATGAAATCTCTTGATTCGATTCGCGCGAAAGTCCGTGAATCGGGCGGTGAATTCCATATCGTCAAGAACACACTTGTCCGCCGCGTGTTTGCAGAGAGTGACATGGAACTTCCCCAGGATTATCTGGTAAAGTCCACCGCGATCTCTTTTGCTTTCACAGACCCTGCTTCCACCGCGAAAGCATTGACCGATGCAACAAAAGGCAATGCTTTCGTTAAAGTGAAAGGCGGTTTGATGGGCGGCAAAGCCCTCAACGCTTCACAGGTGAAGGCTCTTTCCGATCTGCCGCCGCTGCCTGTTATGCGCGCAACATTGTTGGGTGTTTTGCAGGCTCCTGCTGGTAAGCTCGTCCGTACGCTCGCAGAACCCGCCCGCGGCCTCGCGGCTGTTATCCAGGCACGTTCCGAGAGTGCACAGGCCGCAGCCTAGTTTTTAACTATCAAGCGGGATTATCTCGCATGAAGTATTCAAAATATAAAATTATTACTTAGCAAGGAGTGCTAAACAATGTCTGACAAGCTCGAAAAACTCGTGGAAGAACTATCCACACTCTCCGTCCTCGAGGCGGCTGATCTCGTAAAGAAACTCGAAGAGAAGTGGGGCGTTTCAGCCGCCGCTCCTGTGGCTGTTGCCGCGGTTGGCGCAGCTGCTTCCGCCGAACCTGTTGAGGAAAAGACTGAGTTCGATGTGGTCATCAAGGATCCCGGCGCCAAGAAGATCGATGTCATCAAGGTCATCCGCCAGTTGACCAGCCTGGGCCTCGGCGAAGCGAAGACCCTCGCTGAAACCGCCGGTGGAAAAGTCCTCACCGCTGTCGGCAAGGACGCCGCAGCTGATGCCAAGAAGAAGCTTGAAGAAGCCGGCGCGAACGTCGTCGTCGAGTAATTCAAGGTTTTCGGAAAACAAAAAAGACGGCTCGTACGAGCCGTCTTTGCATTTAAGTAAGGTAGCACCAATATCCTATACCAGCTAGTTGACTCTGGGTTCAAGTTACACTATAATGATGTCAATTGGTCTGACCATCATACCACAGGATTATATGATGAAAATTCAAACGATCGTCCACAAAACTTTAGCTGAAGCGGTTGCAGGTAAATTAACTGCATCGCTTCTGGATGGCAGTCTCCAGCCTGGCGCCCAATTACCCCCGGAGCGTGAATTAATCACCCGCTTTGGCATCAGCCGAACTACATTACGCGAGGCGCTCAAAACCCTCGAGAAAAATGGGTTGGTAGAGTCACGGAAAAATGTAGGATGGTTTGCCTTGCAAGTTGACGAGTCGAATATGACTCAGGCAAGAGAAATGGCTGGGCCGGCGCGGCAGGCTGAACGTTTGGCACGAAACGAGCCTCCAACTGGACCAATTCGTCTGCCAACTGCTTCGGAGAAGCCAATCCACATCCCGAATTTGAGCAAAGATCGTCTCGGTACTTTTGATTTCATTTCATGGTGGGATCGCGAGAAGGTGCAGAACGCGAAAGTGATGGTGATTGGCGCGGGGGCGCTGGGAAATGAAGTCATCAAGAATCTCGCGTTGATGGGAATTGGGCATCTCTTTATTGTGGATTTTGACAAGATCGAAGCAGCCAACTTGAGTCGTTCGGTATTGTTTCGTGAAGCCGATAATAATCGCAGCAAAGCTGAGATCGCGGCCGCACGGGCAAAATCAATCAATCCGGATGTGCATGTGCAATATCTCAATGGCGATGTGACGACAAAACTTGGTCTTGGAATCTTCCGCCGCATGGACGTGGTGATCGGATGCCTTGATAACCGCGAAGCACGACTCGCTGTGAACCGTTTCTGTTATTGGATGAACAAGTCGTGGGTGGATGGAGCGATCCAGGAATTGCTTGGACTCGTACGTGTCTTTGTGCCGGGGCAGGGAGCCTGTTACGAATGCACGCTCACTGAACAAGCTCTCAGAGATCTATCGCTTCGATACTCCTGCCCATTGCTGGCGCGCCAGAATATTTTGCTTGGCAAAGTGCCGACGACTCCAACCATCGCTTCGATCATCGGCGCGATGCAATCACAGGAAGCATTGAAGTTGATCAATAGTATGCCGGTTGAACCCGGTAAAGTGACTCATTTTAACGGGATGGTCAACGAGATGCATACCACCGCATATTCACCCCGCGAAGATTGCGAATCACACTGGACATATGGTGACGTGACTGAACTACCGGCACGCGCCGAGCGGACGACTCTTGACGACATCCTGCGAATTGCCTGCGCAGATCTTGGCCTGAATGCAGTGATCGAATTGGATCAGGAACTGGTCACGAAACTGGAATGCAATAAATGTCACACTGTTGAAGAAACTTTAAAACCATTAAGCGAGGTGACCTTTGAATCTGGTCACTGCCCAACATGCGGCGAATTACGCGAAGCCAGTATGACTCATTTGATCACAGGTGAAGAGACGTTTTTGCATCGAACATTGGCCAGCGTGGGTGTGCCGTCGCTTCATATCATCCGCGCTCATAATGGTGTGGAATATCGTTTCTATGAACTGAGCGGTGATTTGGCAGACACATTGCATTTCCGGGATTATGAGTCAACAATAAAGATAGAGGCCAAAAAACAATTCCATATTCGTATTAATGACAAACTCCAGGTAAAAGTTGCAAAAGAAACCTCCATTCTGAAAATTGCAACAGATACACCTGTCCTAAAAGTGCACAGTGGCCGCGTCCGATTGCGAGATTAGGCGAGATAAACGGAACTTGAAATGTCCATTCGCACAGCCACGATGAGCAACTCTTATTCACCCGTGACCCGTCGCCCCGGTTTTTTTCGAAAACTGGTCTTTACATTGCTATTTGTCGCCGGCATTGCAGGCTTTATGGCTCTGTTCAATGTTCATCAAAAGAACCTTTCTTTGTTTTGGATGACGATCCTCGCGACCCTGAGTATTGGGCTGGCCTCCGGATCTGCTTCCCGAATAACCTTCTACCGCTGGTCAGGATTCATACGTTTTTTTGTAATACTACTTGCCTTGCCATTGGGACTGTTTGTATTGGGTGTGCTTACAAATTGGCAGATGGGAATTGGTCCGCTGAATCCCTGGGCCAAAGGGATCATTCCTCAAGACGAACTGATTCAATTGGGCGGCGCGCTTCTCGTTGCGGTCATTTGTTTGGAGGCGTGGTGGAAACCTCCATCAAAAATTGAAGATGTGGCAGAAGCACAGCGTTCATCAAGAAGCTGGGAACAAACGCCGGTAACAATCGCCATGCAATCGGCTCAACCGAGGCGACAGATTCACGCTCAGGAAAGTTTGACGCACCTACCAAAAAGAAATTCGCGCCTGAAGTTTTTAAAAGCGAACAAGGCTCACAGCCGTACGAACCCTGCGGTTGATAAATTAATTCTTACGCACACAGCGCAGCCAGCCCGTTCAAGGCACAAACGATTGTTCAACCGTAAACCAAATTTACAGATCTCACTTTATGAAGAACATCGTTGTCCGTTCTGCTTGGACGAGGTCAAGCGCAACGACCCGCGCGGTGTGAAGAAATGTGAAGTTTGCAATACATTGCATCATGCAGACTGTTGGGCGGTCACTGGTATGTGCCAGGTGCCCCATTTAAATTCATGACGGAGGAATTCATTATGCCTGATTTAAATATCACGATCGTTCTACCCAGCGGCGGTGCGCGTGCCGCTGAAATACCAGATGATGTGCCCCTGCGCGAATTGATGCCTGAATTGATATCCCTGTTGGAGCTTCCAACTGTCGGCCCGGATGGACGACCAATGGGGTATCGCCTGGATAGTAAGGCGCTTGGAAGGGAATTGAAAGAGAGTGAAACGCTGGTTGCGGCTGGCGTTCCCGAAAATGATCGTCTGATGCTTACTGCAGATATTACGGCTGGAGGAATTATCTCCGTTGCGGGAAGCCCGCGTATGCGACGCCTGAAAGCCGATTACGAATTGATGCAGGATCTAAATGCCCGCAGTGATCTGATTTCCTTCAAGGCAGTGGATGCCCGCCCCGGTGTACCGCCTGAACGATATATCGTCACATTTACATGCAAGAGTATTTCCAATGTAGATCGATCAGGCCACCCGAAATTTTCCAATCACCATCAAGTGGAAATCTATCTCCACAACCAGTATCCGCAACGCTGGCCGGGTATGAAATGGCTGACGCCCATCTGGCATCCGAACATTAATCATTTGAATGGCAGTGTCTGTATCGATGCAGCCTGGTGGACAGCCAGCCGTTCGCTGGATCGTCTCATCATTATGTTGGGCGAAATGCTGCAATGGAAGAACTTCCACGATGATCCCACGAAGCCGCCATTTCCCTGGGATGCAGAAGCAGCTCGATGGTCCCGTGAGTATCGTAAGAAACATGCGAATGAGTTCCCTGTGGATCGTCGCGAATTATTAAGGCCGGAACGAGTGAAGGTTAAGCCTGTCAAAACAAAAAAGAAACCTGTCATTCGATTGAAATAGTCAATTGCCGTGCACACAAATCCATATTCATTTTAGATAAAGAAAAGGAGAAAAACCATGTCTGATATACCTGTTACCCTTGTACTTCCCGCTGGAGGCAGTCGTAATGCCGAGGTTCCTGATGATGTAGTGGTGAAGGATTTGATCCCGGAACTGACCACATCCCTCGAACTGCCCACCACGGGCCCCGATGGACGTCCCATGTCCTATCGGATAGATAGCAAGGCGCTGGGCCGTGAACTGAAAGAGGAAGAAACCCTCTCTCAAGCCGGTATCCCACAAAACGACCGTTTAATGATGACCGCGGACGTTACCGCGGGATAGTCCACATTGATTGGGCTGCTCTGGTCAACCAGACAGCCCAATCAATCCTGCTAAAAATGGAATCATAAATGACAAGCATCGGTATCCGCATCTCAGCTCCAAACAGTGAAAGGCCCAGGAAAGCCTGCCCGCCGCTCGCGCGTTCGAAGCACTGGGAGTCACCGCATGAGTACAAAGGCGCGCGACCATTGGTGAAAGTTTTTCTTTCCCAATCGGCTTACTCCCGGATCGTTTTACATTCAACCAGTGAAATGGACGATGAAGTTGGCGGTGCACTGGTTGGTTTATGGTGTCAGGATCGCGATTCCGAAGAACAATTTGTCGTGGTGCAGCACATGTTGCCCGCCCGTCATACCCGGCAGGGCAGTGTCTATCTTACCTTTACACAAGATACCATCGTCCAGTTTCATGAAGAATTAGAGACACACCATATTGGTAAAAGGATTGTCGGTTGGTATCACACACATCCTCGCATGGGTATTTTTCTATCTCACTATGATACGTGGCTGCATAACAATTTCTTTCCCGAGCCATGGCAGGTGGCACTCGTAGTGGAGCCGCATACTTCGGTTGCCGGATTCTTCATCCGCCGCGACGATGATGCGCTCGATTCCACCCGTTACTTTGGCTTTCATGAATTAAATGGCAATCTGGGAAGAAGCATGGTCGAATGGAAAAACCTTCAAAGTACTGATGAAGAGAGCGAAGGAGTCTAAATTATGAACAGACGAATGCGTACATATTTTTATGCTGTATTTGGCGCGATCGGCGGGTTGATCGGCTGGCAGATGAGCAATTTCCTCGGCCTGTCTTTCATTACGAATCTCTACCTGAGCGAAGCTGTTGTCGGTGCGCTGATTGGTTTTGTTATCGGTTTATGTATTGGCGTTACCGAGGGCCTGCTTACACAAAACTTTGTTCAAGCCATCAAGGCCGGTTTGTTCAGCGCCTTGCTCGGCCTCGTCGCTGGAGCCATCGGACTGCCGCTTAGCGAGTACCTGTTTCAAGCGGTGGGGGCCGGGATGCTTGGGCGGGCCCTGGGCTGGGGCGTGTTTGGATTACTCCTCGGGCTTGCAGAAGGAGTGGTTGGCAAAAGCCAGGCTTGGAAAGGCATGCTCGGTGGATTGATCGGCGGCGCGGTCGGAGGCGCTTTGCTTGAGAATGCGCCCAACTGGCTTGGCAATCCACTAAGCGGAAAAGCCGCGGGACTCGTTTTGCTCGGCGCTTCGGTCAGCGCATTTATCTCACTCATCGTCGTCCTGCTCTCACGAGCATGGCTCGAGGTTGCTTCCGGCAAACTTAAAGGGACCGAGTTCATTCTTGATAAGTTCATGAAAGCAGGCGGCCCTGCAATTGCAATTGGAAGTTCCGCTCTCAAATCTGAGATTGTTTTACCCGACCCCGATATTGCTCCCCAACATGCCATGCTTACCGGAGATGGAACGCGTTTTTCCCTCAAAGATATGAGTCTGGCAGGTACGTATATTAACGGCAAAAAGATCGAACGTACACAATTATCAAACGGACAAAAGATCCGCATGGGCAATACCGAGATGATTTACCATGAAAAGAGGTAGCCATGCAAATAAAATGGACTCGCATCTTACTTAACTTTAGCCTGCTTGTGCTCCTCGTGTTTTCCTCGGCTTCGACAGTTTTCGCGCAGGGTGACACGCAAGTCCGCATTACGCAGGTGGATAATTCTAAATTTCCAACTGTGACAGTTTATGTTTCTGTAACAAATTCAGCTGGTGAGCCTGTTGGTGTGGATCCCGCCGCAATTCAAATTTCTGAAAACGGTGAGGCAATGCAAATTGTGGATGCCCGCGGCGGAGGTCAGGGAGGCCAGGGCGTCGCTGAACCGCTGACGACAATGTTGGTGATCGATATCTCCGGGAGCATGGATAAAAAGAACAAACTTACAGCCGCAAAGGATGCCGCCAAGGCCTACGTCAATCAAATGCGAGCCGATGATCAGGCTGGCTTGATGACGTTCGATACAAAGACATATTATGTTCAGCCAGTCACAACAGATACTGCGGCATTGACCAGCGCCATTGATGGACTCAAAACTGGTAGCGATACAGCCATGTTTGACGCTTTGGTCGAGGCAGAAAAAGCCTTGAGTAGCGTCCCTGGCCGTAAGACGATCATTGTCCTGGCTGATGGATTGGATAACCATAGTCAGAATACAGTTGATAGTGTGATCGAGCAGATAGGCCCAAGCGGACTGACGATTTCAACGGTCGGTTTTGGTGACGCCAGCACTGCTTCACAGTCCGGACTTGACGAGGGTGCGTTGAAATCACTTGCTGAAAGATCTGGCGGTCTTTATAGCTTTGCTGCCGACTCCCAATCCTTGAGCGCACTCTATCAGCAGCTGGGTCGTACCTTGCAGAGTGAATATGCAATTACCTATGTTTCCCCTTCAACTCTGCGAGACGGCATTAATCGAAACTTGACTGTCTCACTTTCAGGTGTAGGTGCAACTACTGAAACTAACTACAATCCCGGCGGTGTTTTGCCCGAAGTCATAGGCGTATCGTGGACTCTGTTTGGGCTGATCCTGGCCGGATTGCTGCTCCTACTATTTGCACCGCTTTTGATCGTACGCGGCGCG
>CAZEGE010000109.1:0-10522 GCA_964511765.1 uncultured Anaerolinea sp. | reverse complement strand
GCCGCGTTGACGACTCTCTGGCTGGGCGTGCTCAACAATGACGCCGAGATCGAGATCACAGGCGAATCAGACAGCCAGCAGACTTATCGCATCGTCGGCGATCCGACCGAGGGGGCGTTGTTGGTGGCGGCGGCCAAAGCTGGAGCCATGCCTATTGAGGTGAAGCAGGCTTACCCCCGTGAGAACGAAGTCCCATTCGATTCAGAACGCAAGCGCATGATTACCATCCATGAAGTGAGCAAACCATGCCCGGAGGATATATCCCCGTTTTACAACGATGATATGCGCAACTGGGGCGTGATCGCCATCAAAGGCGCGCCAGATCTGGTGCTTGACTTATGCACACACTATCAAACGATGAACGATCAAACTGAAGTATTGTGCGAAGAACAGCGTCAACGTATATTGAATGCCAATGATGTACTGACTCAGGACGCTTTACGTGTGCTGGGCGTTGCTTATCGCATTGAAAAGGATGTATGCGAATTACAAGGCGAGGTCAAGGCGGATGAACTGGAACGCGACCTGGTCTTTGTGGGTCTGATGGGCATGATTGATCCTGCCCGTACCGAGGTCAAACCCGCTTTGGAAGAGGCGCGAAAGGCTGGCATTCGCACTGTGATGATCACGGGGGATTATCCGAACACAGCGCGTGCGATTGCCGAAGGCATCGGCTTACTGCAACCCGGGCACAAAGTATCCACCGGCGCAGAGTTGGACAGGATGGATGATGAAACACTCCAGCGCGAAATCCAACACACAGATGTGTTCGCCCGCGTCTCTCCGGAACACAAGATGCGCATTGTGAATGCACTGCAAGCCAACAACGAAGTCGTTGCGATGACCGGTGATGGCGTTAACGATGCGCCCGCCATCAAACGCGCAGACATCGGCGTGGCGATGGGTATCACTGGCACGGATGTGGCAAAAGAAACTGCCGACATGGTGCTGACCGATGATAACTATGCAAGCATCGTCGCGGCAGTTGAGCAGGGCAGAATCATCTACAGCAATATTCGCAAATTTGTGTTCTTCCTGCTCTCCTCCAATGTGGCCGAGATCATGATCATTTTCCTCGCCACGCTGGCCGGCCTGCCTGCGCCGTTGACGGCCATCCAACTATTGTGGCTGAATCTGGTCACAGATGGCGCGCCCGCATTAGCTTTGGCGATGGAAAAAGGCGACCCGGAAATCATGGATCAAAAGCCACGTTCCAAACGGGAACCGATCATCAATCGCAGCATGGGGCTGGGGATTGTGGTGCAGACCATTACCCAAACCAGCGCCGTGCTGACTGCGTTTGGTCTGGGTCTATACTGGCACATTGATCAGGCGCTTCCGGTAGGGATCAATCCGCTTGTGGGCTTACTGCAACATGACTGGCGCGGTGTGGATGTGCAATCTGCTGAAACGATGGCATTCCTAACCCTTTCGCTCTGTGAGTTGTTTCGTGCTTACACCGTCCGCTCGGAGCGCGCCTCGCTGTTTACGATTGGCGTCTTCTCCAACAAATACATCCAATATGCGGTCGGGCTTTCGATTGGGTTGCTGTTGCTGGTCTGTTCCGTTCCCTTCCTCCAACCGATTTTCAACACCCATTTCCTTGCCCTGAACGAATGGTTGATCGTAATTGGACTCGCGCTCATCCCGGCCACCTCGGAGGAAATCACAAAGTTCTACTTGCGGAGGAACGAATAAAAGTAAACGATGGATAGCCATTAAAAAAAATACGGATGACGTATTCATAAACGTCATCCGTATTTTTTCGCTTCAGACCGGACCGTTGAGCCTGCCTGTCGTTTCATAAATATTTCCCTGCCTGAAACAATGCTCTGGGGTCTGGGAGCTTATCCTCGAATCAGGGGAAATTGGCGATTGCCTGGTTAATCTCTTCCTGATAGTAAGTGTGACACGTACCGCAAAGTTCCAGTTCTGGCTTCTCCAACTCCATAGCTTTTTGCTTGTGACATTCGAGACAGCGGTCATGCATGGCATCGGTGTAGGATGGAGCAAGGGAATTGAATACAGGCTGCCCTTCCTGTGCGACCATGGTCTCATGACAATCCTGACAAATCTCTGCCGATTGGCGAACGTGTTCCCCATCATGACATTCCACACAACTGATATTTCCGCCCAAGGCCTGCTGATGTCCTGTGTGATTAAATATTGAATCAGGCTGGTAATAATCCGTGTGACATTCCGAACAGGACGTGGTCTCATCATCAGGACGGTTCAAATGATGACAGGTTGCGCAGGCGGCTTCCTTCGCTCCTAATTCTTCGGTAAGCCTTTCCTGATGTTCCAAATGGGGGAAGTGTACAACATACCCTGAATCGTTTCCGTCGATTAAGAGGGTCTCCCAACCTGTCGCCGGTTGCACCGGGTTTGCTGATTGGTTGTTACTTGAGGCAGGTAAATGAAGCATGGACGGCAGCATCAATGCGATCACAAATGTCGCCAGGCCGCTGCGTCGTGCGAAGATGGCCCGCCCCGGAGTATCCTGGCTGACCATACCGAATGGATCAAATACGGTTGTTGCAGATTCGGGCTCTGGAAGTTCATTCTCGAGGATGGCCAGGTTTTCTGCAAAGAACAGGTAAACCAGGAGGGCAGCCGCCGGGATGGAAACAGCAATCAACGTTTCGGCCAAAGAGGGGAGATAGTCCAGTCCCGCGGATTGCCGCATGGTGAACATGCTGAGTGACATGCGTTCGCTAATGATTCCTGCGATGATCAGGACGGCGCTGGTCAACAGCCCATCCCGGCTCTGACGAACTTTTTTGATGGCGAGCAAAACTAAAGGCAGGATTCCACCCGCGAAAATTTCTGCAAGGAACAGCACACTTTGCCAGGAGCCATCCAGCGCACCCGGCAATACACCGCGCAGGAACAAGTCAGTCATACGTAAAACCAGGTAAAGCCCCAACGGCAGGGTGACCCACGCACCAAGGCGGCTGAGCAGGTCAAGGTGCATCCCGCGTTTGAACCAGCGCTCCATGACAAAGCCTTCCACAACCAACGCCATCATACCGGCAGAGATCGCGCTGGTGAAGAACAGATAAGGGAGCCACGGGCTGTACCATAACGGATGAACACGATGAACCATGATCAGGAATAACGATCCCAGCGAAGATTGGTGTAGGGTGGATAGCACAATCCCCGCGATGACCAACGGCAGAGTCAATTTGTGAAGCCAGTGGAGAATCTTCTGAAAGAACGGATGTTTGAACCATGGATGCTCCAGAATGGCAGGCGAAAATTCAAGGATGAGCACGGACAGGTACAATATCACGCACCAGGCGATCTCGAACATAACGGAGTGATGCTGCCAGTTCACTATCCTATACATGTGCCATGGCAGGCCAAGGTCAAAGATCAGCGATATGACGAAGGAACTGTAGCCGAGCATGGCCATCAGAATTGCCCGCCGCAGGATGGGGCGGAAACTTTCGATGTGAAAAATGTATACCACTGCCGCGAGCGTAAACCCACCCCCGGCCAGCGCTACAAATCCCAACTTGAAGGCGATCCATAGTCCCCAGGGAGTCACATCGTTCAGTCCGCTGCCAGCACCCAGTCCACCTGCAAAGCGGATCACAACTGCCACAGCCCCAGCAAATACAATTGCCCAGAGTCCATCTTTGATCAAGCTGCGAAGCGTTTTATTCACTCTAACTCTCCTCGGATGATTCGTTCGTCTGCGCTTTTTTTGCCGCTTCCGCCTGCATGCGTCGTCCAATGATCCAGAACAGACCGGTCATCAAACCGGCGGCACCTAAGGTGACTGCGGGTACCTTGCTTAACCATTCCCAGGTCAATTCCGGGTATGCTTCTTCTCCGGGCGCGCCATTGAAACTCAGAAAATCCAAAGGGAAGTTTGAGATGTACATCAACGCTGTGCCACCGACTTCGAACTCGCCGAATACTTTTGGAAGATATTTATCCGGAGATTCCTGCAATCGTTCGTGGGCAGCGGCAAGCAGTTCACTGCGTTCACCGAAAGTAAGTACCTGTTCAGGACAGGTTTCCACGCAGGCCGGTATTTTTCCTTCGGTCAGGCGGTCATGGCACAGAGTGCACTTGCGAATCAATGGAGCAGTTGAGTCCCATTCGTAGCGGGGAATGCCAAATGGACAGGCCATCATACAGTAGCGACAACCCATACACTTCTGGCCGTCATAAAGCACAACGCCTTCTGCTGTCTGGGTCATAGCACCAACCGGACAGACGGAGACGCAGGCCGCATCCAGGCAATGGCGGCAGGATTTGCGCACAAAGCCGCCCTCGGGACTTTCTACAATTGCCAGCCAACGCTCGGCAGATAACCCGTCCGGAACCTGTTGTGGGATGTGATTCACTTCTCCCAACTGATTCGCTGTTACACAGGCATCAACACACTTGTTACATCCCGTACAACGGGTAACGTCAACCAGAATGCCAACCTGTTTGAGTGACTGCATCATACTGTTCTTCCTTCGGGGCCATGCAAGGTTTCAACCACTTTTCTGCCACCCTGTGGCGTAAAACGCCAGGCGACTTCTCCCCCGAACCGGACGAGTGGATAGAGGACACAATGCGCAATTTTCGAGAATGGACTAACCACTAACAGTGCCATTCCGTTGAGCGTGTGGAATAACATCAACCCATCGTAGGGAATTGGATTCCACGCGCGTCCCGCGACAAAACCCGATACGAATATATTCAGGATCAAAATCAACAGGAGATAATCTGATGCCTTGCTCAAATGCCGTGAGCCGATCACATAGATCCGTGAGAGCAACAAGATAAGAAGCCCGGCAATGCCGATCAAGGTAAATATGTCCAGTATTGGTTTCGAGATCGACCACCATGCAAAGCCAATGTTGTTCTGTAAAATATCAAGGTGATTGCGCAGGAACAGGGTTGCGATCAAAAGGCCTGCATGAAAACCATAGGATGCAAAACTGTATACGGCGCGGGAACGATGCAGACGGGTGATGGGGATCAACCAGGAAAGGATCAGATGTACGATCTGCCCGTACGGCAGACGCTTATCCCCTGCGCGATGGATTGCCGCGACGATATCCCAGATCGTTAAAACGATCAGACGCAACAATCCCAATACAAATACTGTCAGGACAAAAAAGAAGGCGGGGCCTTTCGCAAGGATCAACCAGGTTGGCATGTTTGATTGTGCCTCCATACTATGAATTGGAGTCCAAAGTCCCTGACTTTGGAAACATTGAGACGGTAAACTTTACACTCGGTCAAACACGAACACGACTTATTGTGTTGCTTGAATGGCAGCAACCTAAAACTCAATCGCTCGCAAGACCAGGTCATGTACACCGACCACCTGGACCGGGAGTTTGTAATAATCGACCAATTCCCGCAATTGCTTCTTGCAGTTTGCGCAAGGCGATGCAATAATCTGCGCCCCGCTTTCCCGAATCTGCTCGGCTTTGGTCTTGCCCGAGACCTTCATGCGAAACTCATAAGTCTCGTCAAGCGAGACCAGTCCACTGCCACCACCACAGCAATAGTTCTCCCTGCCGTGTGGTTTTAACTCGACGAAATCCTTGACGAAACTCTTCAGGATTTGCCGGGGCTGGTCCACGATCCAGCCTGAGCGGGCAATATTACATGGATCATGGTAGGTAACGCGTTCTGTGACTGCATCGGGCTTCAGTTTTAGTTTTCCTTCTTTAACTGCCTGCCAGGTCAACTCCAGCACACTGACCACAGGCAGGGATCTTTCTCCCGAAAAGGCCGGGACAAACTGCCGTGCCGAACGCGCCGCATGTCCACATTCGCCGACCAGAATCTTTTTTACGTTCAAACGGTGGGCTTCTCCTACGAGTTTTTCAATGACACGTTCCAGGATCCAATCGTTGTAGAACAGGCCATAGTTGATACCATCGAAATATTGCGAGCCGATGGTCCATGATGTCCCGGCAGCGTGAAGCACAGCAGCATTCCCCATCAAGGTATCCGCCTCCATCAGGTAATCGCTGACTGCGGGAAAAAAAATGTATTCTGCTTCATTCTGATCCACCGGAAAATTTATCTCTGTCTCTTTCATGTCGCGCAACTCATCCTGCAAGAACTCAAGGTTGTCCAGGAGTGCAGGGAGTGGAATGGCTGAGGTGTTCCCAGTTGTGCCTTCCAATTGCTCACGCGTCGACACGACAAGCCCCTTGGGTGCAATGCCCGACTCACTTAGGATATAGCGTCCCAGATGTGTGATCAAGCCGTGATCGATGCCCATCGGGCATTCCATTGCGCATCTTCGGCAGGCCATACAGCGATAGAAACATTCGGCCATTTCATCAATTTTCGCCTCGCTGAGTGACTCTCCACTCAGCATGCGGGAGCGGAATTGCCCGCCCGGTGTGAAATACTGCCGGTAAACGTCAAGCAGTAAATGTGTGCGGTGACACGGAATGTCCCGGAGTTCATCCGAAGCCTGATACACCTGACAGCTTGCCGTGCAACGCCCGCATTTGGCACTGGTCGTGGCAAACAATTCGACAATGAAACGGTAGTTGCTGTTTTGCAGGATGGCAACAAAAGCCTTCAGGAACTTTTCGGCGCGGTTACCAGTATCGCCAACAGGTTCCATGTGATAGGAATATTGACTTTGGAGTTTCACGGAATTCTTTTGGGTTGGAGAGTCTGCCATGATGAACACCTGTCTCGGATTTAATAAATATAGAGGCAACACGAAGCAAATTAACCGTCCATGCTGACAGTCAATCTGCTTTCATTATAGGAAGTTTATAGAGGTGAATGACTAAGATTTGTTTTAAGTAGACTAAGAAAAGTCT
Source organism: uncultured Anaerolinea sp. (assembly GCA_964511765.1). Classification (GTDB taxonomy): domain Bacteria; phylum Chloroflexota; class Anaerolineae; order Anaerolineales; family Villigracilaceae; genus Villigracilis. The sequence goes on along the minus strand of CAZEGE010000109.1, from coordinate 3,716 downwards.
TAGAGAGCGTCTTTGATATTTCGTAAAAAAACAGACTTTTCAGACACTTTCTTAAGCAAAGGAGTAAAATAAATGTATGCAAAAAGTTATTGACTGGATCGACATCGAAGCCCCGCGTGCAGAGGTTTTTGAGACAGTGGTCAACATCGATCACCGCATGCAGCTCAGCCCATTATGGGGCTTGAGTCTCTTGCTTGGGGTGTCTGCTAACTATCCGAAGCCGGGCAGCAGTTATCGGGTCCGTGTGACCGATGCGCCTTTTGGGATTGCGGGAGGAACCTCCCAGGCTATGCAGAACGCCTTTGCCGGGATCGCGCAAATCATCTCCTTGAAAATCGGGCATACCGCTTCGAACGCGGAAGTTCAATCTGCTACCGTTACCGGAAATGAATCCTCCGCTGAAGAGGAGCAACTGCAAAAAAACGTTGTCGAAAGGGAACAGGAATATTTTGTCTCAGATTACGAACCGCCTCAGAAGTTCAGCTATTATCTGGATGCAGATTGCAAGACAGTTATCACCTGGAGATTTCAGGATACCCCCCGCGGCACTCGTATCAATTATGAAGAAGTATTTTGCCAGGAAAACGTGGGTGAGGAGGATTTCCTCCCCACCGTGCGCAATGTGATTCATGAATGGCTGATCAATATCAAACGTTATAGTGAATTGCGCGGTAGCCGGGGTCGCCTGTTTGTGAAGTGGTTCCTTGATCGTTTTTTTCTGAAACTGCGTCCCGACCAGCGCCGCACTGTTTTGCTCATCCTGTTCCTGCAGGTCATCGCAATGGTTACATTTTTAATTGCGGCCATTGGGCTTGGGATAGCCGGTATGTTTTTTTAGTTTTGATCTTTTGGTTCGTAACAACAACGGAAGCCGGTATCATCACTGCGGTGCATGGGAGCCGCCCAACTTCGGTAGGCACAGCGTGCCTGAAAACGCGACTCGCGCCATGACCCGCCACGGATGACCGATTTACCCAACGAAGCTTCATCCGATTCGGGCATGGATGTGCAACCCGTTTCGAGCAGTTTCGGCAGAAGGTCCTGGTTGTGGAGATCATAGACATGTGCCTCGCGGCCATCTGCCGGATTGTAGGGATAAGGCCCGAACAGGGAGGAACACCACTCCTGCACATTTCCGCCCATTTCGGCTACGCCATAAGGACTGTCGCCTTGCGGGGAAAACTGTCCAACGGGAGAGGTGCCGTTCACTTTTTCCTCAGCAATGTTACAGGCATCTTTTTTCCATTCGTTTCCCCACGCATACAACTGGATTTCAGGACCGCGAGCTCCCTTTTCCCATTCTGGTTCGGTGGGAAGGCGGACTGGCAAGCCGGTAACTTGTGCAGCCCAGGCACAAAAAGCGATGGCATCATAATATGAGACGCCGACAACAGGATGATTCGCCTTATCTACCGGGTAGGTTCCATTTGCCCAGAACAACGGAGCACGATGTTCTGTTTCCCGAATGAATTGTTCGTAATGTGCATTCGTGACTGGATAGCGCATCATAAAGAAATCGGTAACGTGCAATACCTGCGTGGGCATTTCGTCTTCATGAGCCTTCGGGTCATGCTTTCGGTTGCTGCCCATGGTAAAGTCAGAAGACGGGATACTGATGAAATCTAATTGGATGTCGGACATGTTATTCTCCTTGTGCCAAATTGAAGTGTTATGTTTTTTCGCTTTCATTCTCAGAGCATGGATTCAGTTATCTCCGTGCTAATCAGATGATTGTAGAGGGCATAGCGGACCAATTCAACCGTGTTTTTTACGTTGAACTTGGTCATGACATTGGTGCGGTGCACGGAAACTGTCTTGTGGCTGATTCCGAGCCCATGGGCGATCTCCTTGTTGCTTTTTCCCTCCACGATCAATTTCAATACCTGATGTTCGCGTTCTGTTAAGTGGTATTCCTCACCTTTATGGTGATTTCCATCGCTGGAACAGTTCTGCAGGAATTCCCGGGTAATATTACTTGTCAGATAGGAGCCTTGTTCATAAACCTGTCTCAAGGCGGTCAACATTTCACGTCTGCCCGAACGCTTCAGTACGTATCCCGCCGCGCCAGCTTGCAGGGCTGGGGTGATATATTCCCGGCTGTCGTGCTGGGTCAGGATCAGCACCTTCACCTGTGGGAATTGTTGTTTGATAGCCCGTGTGGCTTTTAGACCGTTCATGCCGGGCATGGAAATATCCATCAGGACAATGTCAGGCAAAGCTTTTCTGACATGCTCGATCGCGTCCACCCCGTTATCTGCCTCGCCCACGACGATGATATCGTCCTGACTTTCCAACAAGGAGCGGATGCCGTCACGCAGGATGGCATGGTCATCAACCACCAGAACTCTAATCATAGACAAGATTCCCTTCTCGAAGCGGGACACGAATATGGATTTGTGTCCCAGCCATTGGAGCAGTCAGGAAATCGAGTTCACCACCCAGCAACTCAATTCGTTCCTGCATTCCAATAATTCCCAATCCGCGGGTATTATTGGAGAGGGTTGGGTCCATCTCTTCAAAGTCTCTATGGGCCGCTATGTTTAATTCCGCCAGATCGAAGCCGATCCCATCATCCCTGATGCTGACCGTCGCGATCTCTTCATCCATTTCCAGCAGGATATCCACATTGCGCGCTGCGGCGTGACGGGCGATATTGTTGATCGCCTCCTGTATCACCCGGTAAAGCGCCGTTTCGATCTCGGGGAGCAGGCGCTGGATACCCACCTCATCGTCTGACAGACTTGAAGTAGAACTGGCACTCACCGCCACACGTATACCTTTAACCTGCAATCGGGTCTCGGCCAACCAGCGGACAGCCGGGATCAATCCCAACTGATCCAGCATTGAGGGACGCAGGTCGAATATCAGTTTGTGGATATTGTTCAAGGTGTGCTGTGTCAGGTCATAAATGCTTTGCAACCGCTTTTTGGTTGTAGGCCGTTCATCCATCTCCAGACCATCTTCGGCTTCATAGAGCAGGGCCGTGAGGGACTGGCTGACCTCGTCATGGAGTTCACGGGCAATGCGTTTGCGTTCGTCCTCCTGCGCGGCCAAAGCCTTGGTCAATAACTCACCGCGCAGGCGCTCTCTACGTTGTACCTCGGCATATAAGCGGGCATTCTCAACCGCTATGGCAATCTGGTTGCCGATCGCCGTCAACAAATTCTGTTCATCATTATTGAACTCCAGATTATTACGTGTGCCCACACACATGCTTCCCAGTGCACAGCCTTTGGTTACGAGGGGTACATGCATCAAGGCAGTGACGTGTTCCCGCTTCAGCGATTGTGCGCCTCGCCCACGATACTGGGATAGATCCGGTACGACCAGCGCTCTTCCAAGTTCCATTACGCCGCCACAGGAACTATCCAATAGGCCCACTTGATAAGCCAGCCGGGCGGCATTTTCAGAAAGCCCACGGCAGGCGCTTAGCTTCAATTGACCCTTGTTCACATCCTCCAGAAAAATTGCGACCATATCGATACCGGTCAGTTGGAGCACCTCATCCAGCGCGCGGTTCAGGATGTCCTTCAAGTTAAGGGACTGGTTGACGGTAAGCGCCACGGCGTTCAGGATGGATAATTGCTGGGTACGGGCCTGCACGCGGGCATCCAGGTCGCGGTTCAAGGATTGCGTTTCGTTCATGGAGAGCTGCAGGCGTGTACACATCGTGATAAAGCTGTTGGATAGAATACCGATCTCATCGCGGCGGCGAC
>CAZEGE010000108.1:0-10811 GCA_964511765.1 uncultured Anaerolinea sp. | reverse complement strand
GCCCATTTTACCAGCCAGTGTTTTTCGATTTCCTTCGGCTCCATTAATTCATGGATGACGAGTTTGGCTGTATCGGGCGTGTGGCTGATGAATTCCTCAAATTTCTTGCGCGTGGCGGGATTATTAAATTTTGCAGACGGGTTTGAAAGGACAACCAGTCTCTTCGGCGCGAGGAAGGGCAGGGCATTGACCGCGTTGTTAAAGTCATTCTCCGTCATGGTGCGCGCTTCGAGATAGGCCGTGTTCATGCCGGCTGTGGTGGGGTCGCTGAACTCAGACTCGAAGTCTTTGATTCTGCGGTGGATGGCAAATTCATCGTTGCCGTGAAGAAGGATGATATTAGACATTGATTATCGACAGGGACAGGCCTGCCCCGCCCCTAGCTGGTAATGATGCGATGCACGCCCTTGCGGACTTGGATGACGTCTACGATTTGCAGGTTGCCGAGATCTGCTTCAGTGGTGATGAATTCTTGTAGCCAGGAGCCAAGCGGACGGCTGAGGTAATAGCCAACCAGGGCAAATATCAATGCAAACGGGATGAGCAGGAATCGCCACAGTGTGGACCTGGTTGCTCGAAGCGGGAGCCAGGCGAAGGTCCCGGCAAGCAGCGCGGATGTTGCAAGGTTGGTCCCGCATCCAGGGTGGACTGCGAGTCCGCTTTCACCGGAATTCAATCGTGTATGTGCTTCTGATACTGCGGTGCGGATATCCCTTGTTCCCAGGTTGCTGAGCATGAAAAAGCCGGTCGGGTTGGAATGACCCGCCATGCGTTGACCGGGAAATTGGCGGCTGAGGATGTGAATGGTGGCGTGTTCAAGCGCGTGATTGCGCCGTGTTTCGAGAATGAGGGGGAGATCGAGGATCATGGTTTGATTATACGTTATGCCGTAATTGCATATACTTGTTCGAGCAGTTGCAGAAACTCTCCCGAGGGACGCGGTTTGAGGATTTCCTTGCGCGTTTCGCGTGTGAGGGTTTGCATGAGCAGGTACTGCACGGCATATTTGCGAAAAAGGCGCGAGCCGTCTTCGTCGCCGTAGAATTCAACGCTGCGTGCCAGATGCCTGCGGACGGTTTCCTGCACTTGCCCCGGCGTAACCTGTTCGCGATCAAGGTGTGAAAATATCCAGGGATTGGCCAGCGCACCGCGTCCAATCATGACCGCGTCGCACCTGGTATGTTGTTTCATATTTTCAATATCGGCCACGGACTTCACATCCCCGCTGCCGATGACAGGAATCCTGACCAGCGATTTCACTTCGGCAATCGCATCCCAATCTGCGTTGCCTGTATAGCGTTGTTCCTTGGTGCGTCCATGAATGGCAATGAGCGAACCGCCATTTTCCTCCACCACGCGCGCAATGAGTTTGTAGTTCTTGTTCTTATCCCAGCCGAGGCGGATTTTTCCTGTGACTGGAACGTTGAGCGCGGAGGTCAACTTTTTGAATGTATGTGCGATCCTCAATGGCGAAGGCATCATGCCGACACCTGCGCCGCGATCTGCGATGCTTTTGGCAGGGCAACCCATGTTGACGTCAATGATGTCGGGATTCAGCTCCTGTACTTTCAAGGCGGCTTTCAGGATGAGCTCGGGATCATCGCCATAAATTTGAAATGTGATGGGACGTTCGACCTCTTTGAAGTACAGCCGCTTGGCGGGTTCTTTCGAGCGGCTGAGTATCTTTTCCACTTTGACGAATTCGGTGTAGCTCATGGCTGAGCCCAGCTCGCGGCAAAGCGAACGGAAGGGCCAGTCAGAGTAACCGTCCATGGGCGCGAGGATGGCGTCACCGTAGATCGGCAGGTCGCGGACGTGGAAATTGGGAAGAGATTGTTTATTCAACATGATAGGATAATAGATAGACAATTTCCATCTATATAAGTATAACTGGTTTATTAAATTTCTCTTGAACACAACCTTAGCTCGAACTTGTGTTCCCATGATAAAATCTAGCGAAACACTAAATCCTTGAAATGGAGTGTGGATGAAAACAGGCGACAATAATAACGATTCTGTTTTGTACAATTTTTACAATACGATTTTGGCATTTGTTTTAATCTTTTCTTTTTTTGTCCGTCTGCCAAACATATCTTGGGGACTTCTTACCTTTGAAAAATATGGTGCAACACATAGTTTTCACCCAGACGAATTTAAGGTTATGTTGGGGATAAAAGGATACCCTAAGGATATTTTAATTAGAACAGATTTTAGGTACCCTACTGCCCTTCATTACACATTGGGGATTTTAACTACCCCTCTTCGGATGTCGAAAGACTCAATCTCATCTCCTCTGGATATTGATGTTTATTATATTATTGGCCGGTTTGGAATAGTGTTGATTGGAGTGCTTTCAGTTGGGTTAACTTATCGATTGGGTAAAAAGATCCTTTCCCCACTAGCCGGATTGTTGGCATCAGGTTTACTGTCTGTGGCTCTTTATCATGTTCGCAATTCTGCCCTGGTTACAACAGATGTTCCTACTTCTTTATTTATGGTCATAGTGGTCTTAATATCGCTTGACATTGACGCAAAATCCTCCTTGGTGTCATACATAAAACTGGGTATATTAGTGGGATTATTAGTCGGCATGAAATACACAGGCGCATTTGTTGCCATTCCAGTGGGGATTATACTGTTCGAAAAACTCATGCTTGAATCGGATTGGAATATAAGGAGGATGATACTTGCAAGGCTAACTGCGAGTATATTCGTCTCAATTTTAATATTTATCATTACAACCCCGGGAATAATTCTTGCCCCCATCGCCTTTGTGGAAAGCTTATCGTATGAATTTGCCCGTACGGGCAAACTTAAATCTAATATGTTCAGTTATGAATCTTGGTCCTATTTGTTTAGGACTCTTGCAGGTTCCACCAATTTTTTGTTTGCGGCTTTTTCAGGCCTTGGTTTATTTGCTGGATTACAGAAAAACACCTTTCGTAATCTGATTCCTTATATAACCCTGATTATCCTCTACTTTACCTACTTTAATACTTCTTTGTACGAACGCTATGTTATTACAATTATGCCCTTTTTATGTTTGGTATGCGCAAATCTTCTCGTTAATTGGTTTCGATCAAAAAACATATTTATTAAGATTACAGGATTTTTGACGGCGGTTTTCTTGTTCGGATACGGTTCATTTCAGAGTATTGGTCTGGCCACTATGATTCAGAATGACAGCAGATATCAGGCTACAAAATATATTATGGAGGATGCTCCTTTCAACTCCACAATATCTATGGGATGGAGCGAGGCAGATCCATCGTGCAGTTTCCAAACAAATGAAAATCAGGTAGTAGTTTCAATTGGCGCAAGCCCCGATTACATATTGCTTTGCGGTGACTATGACCTTTTCTCTGATGGTCTTCAAACCCTGTCGGGTATTTCAAGCACATACGTGGAGCAATATAGATTGGTAATGGAATACCAGCGCAAATACCCCATTGCTGTTGAATTCATTTCTCCCAGAATCCGTATTTATCAAAGAGAGGATGGAGAATGAGCTTTTGGCTTACTCGAAAATTGGCAATAATATTATTGGCAGGGTGTATCGCATCTATATCGGCCCTCTTCTTTTACGGGTTTGACGCGTCGATTACATTTGCATTTTCCCCATATACCTTCATGATAAATTATGGTTCGGGGATTATTTTTGCAATCTTTGCATTTTATTGGGCTCAAAAAATAATGAAAGGTGATATTCCTTTTGGGTTTAATCTATTCCTGAAAAAAAACAACGTCTATATCACAATATTGTTGTTTAACTTAATAATCCTTGCAGCGATTAATCTCATGTATCTTCTCTATTATCCTCAATTTCAAAATAAAATTGACCTATCTTCCTATAAGATATTTACGCCTTTTTTGACCTTTATCGTAATTTCCATGTTTTTTGGGCAGGCTGTTTCCATAACCATATATTTCCATGACCAAAATGTTAGCTTGGCAAATTGTATCCGCCTTGGAGTTGAATATATAATCGTCATGCTGTGTTTTGAACAAATCATTAATATTTTTATTGCGTATGTTCTATGGTCTTGAGTTTAAAGTAGCAAAGCAGCAAAGTAGAGGACAGCATGTCGATGAAACAAAGACAAACCTCACAAGAAAAGTAAACGTCACTTTGACGAATTCGGTGTAGCTCATGGCTGAGCCCAGCTCGCGGCAAAGCGAACGGAAGGGCCAGTCAGAGTAACCGTCCATGGGCGCGAGGATGGCGTCACCGTAGATCGGCAGGTCGCGGACATGGAAGGTGGGGGATTTAATTTCGTTCATGAGTTGGTGAGTATAACAAAGATTTTCCCCATAAAATAAGGCGACAGTCTCTTTGCCCGCTTGTTGTGCTCGGAGCGCTTTGCAAAAGCGACTGTCGCCTGCTACTGATGCAGGTTATTTCTTCAACAAATCCAGGTAGTGCTTTCTGAACTTGGCAACCTTCGGCGCAACCACAGTTTGACAATAAGGCTGGGACTGGTTTCGTGCGAAATATTCCTGATGATAATCCTCGGCGAGGTAGAAATTCCTGACCGCCTCCACTTCTGTGACGATGGGGCTGTTCCAGATCTGCGGGGCATTTAACTCACTGATCAGGGCTTCGGCAATTTCCCTTTGCCGAGGTGTGTGATAGTAGATGCCGGAGCGATACTGAGTGCCCGTGTCTGCGCCCTGGCGGTTGAGGGTGGTAGGGTCGTGGATGGCAAAGAAGACATTGAGAATGTCACGGAGAGAGACGATGGTCGGGTCAAATATGACGCGTACGACTTCCGCATGACCTGTATCCCCATTGCAAACAGCGCGATAGGACGGGTTGGCGACGTGTCCATTGGAATAACCCGAGTCAACGGAGAGTACGCCTTTCATTTCGTCAAAAACAGCCTCCAGACACCAGAAGCATCCCCCGGCCAGTGTGATGGTTTCATAATTTATGTTCATAATAAGCTCTCCTTTTCTTTGAACTCGTACATAAAGTCGACAGGCCAATCTACTGAATAAGATGCGACGTAGATGGAAAACCTTCTTAAGAAAGGGTTACAGTTTTAAAGAAAAAGACCGCCTCGCGGCAATCCTTTTGAGGTTCTCTAGCGCATGCCTGAAGCTGTGATCAACCCATTCGTGACATTGACATTCATCAGTTCAAGCCCAGGGACTTGTGAGTTGATCTCATCCACAAGCAGTTGATTTAGCCAGGATTCCGTCTGTGAGAGCAATAGGGCGGGGATTGTCTGCTGCCCGATCTGCAGCGATTCTATTTCGAAATAGGGCTGCTTATTGTCGTCGATTTTTATCATTCCAACAATCAGCGCGGAGGTTGAATTCTTATTGCCGTTTACAATGCCCCAAACCTGGACCTTTCCATCACGCAGATAGACTTGAATATCATTTAGGGGCAGGTCGGGGTTGTGTTTCATTTCCATGACAAGCCATGAGGTGATTTGCTGCTCGGTGATGGTTGCAGAGGACAAGGAGCCGGGCTGGGGCAGCGCCTTTTCCAGTGCTGTCTTTGCTTCCAGGCCGTTTTTATCCGATGTGACGATCTCGGCGCCCGGGCGTTCGGGTGCGCCTTCCATGCCGCTTTCGGAATTTTGGATGGCGAAATTGATCAACGCATCCACAAGCGGCGCATACTGTGGATACTGTGCGCTGACCTGCGCGCGGGTTTGCGGCGCAATATCATTGGCAAGGGAGGTATCGCCATAAAGCACGGGCGTTGCAATTGCCAGTATTTTCGCAATTTTCGATTCGGGATTATTCCATGCCACAACAAGCGTGGTTGTGGCGAATAATAAAACCACGATCACAAGCGCCAATATTACGCGCAGGGTATTTTTATTCGATTTGGGAGATTGCCAGATGCCGGCATTGGCATGCCCGGGCCTGGGCAATGTCGGGCTGATGGATTTCAGGCGGGCGAGCCCGATCCTGGCTTCGTTGTTATTGGCATTGATCTTGAGAACGCGCTCGTAGCATCGGATCTTATTTTCTTTTTCTTCCTCGATACGCGCCATCAACATCCACCCGGCTTCGTCATGGGGGTGGGCGGAGAGATAATCCGACATGTATTTTCCTGCCAGTTCGCGGTTGCCGCGCTGGAAGGTGTAATCGGCTAGTTTGAGAAGTTCCTGTCTGGTCATGTTAAATAATCCCTAAAAGTCTTCCCTTTTGGGGGGCTTCGTAAGACCTTTAGGGACTGCAACTCTTTCTAGATAGCTGGTTCTGGTTGTTTCTCTGTCGATTTTTCGAGGACAATTTCGCCGTCGTCGTTGACGACCACGCCAATTGTGTCGCCGTTTACAAATTCACCGGAGAGCAATTTATCGGATAGCGGGTCTTCCACTTTTTGCTGGATGATACGGCGTAATGGACGCGCGCCAAACTCGGAATCGAAGCCCTGTTCGGCAAGGGATGTCAATGCTTCAGTGGAAGCAGTCAGCATGAGGTTATGGTCCTTGAGACGTTCCGAGACCTTGTCCAATTCCAGGGAAACGATCTTCTGGATGTCTTCCTTGTTGAGCGAGCGGAAGATGACGACCGAATCCATGCGGTTGATGAATTCGGGTCGGAAGGCACGCTTGAGGGATTCGCCCAATTTCTTGCGCATGTCTTCGTAGGAGAGTCTCTCCTCGTTGGCTTCATCGCGCTTCAAAGCGAAGCCGAGGGAGGATTGCTTCTTGATCACGTCCGCGCCGATGTTGGAGGTCATCACGATGATGGCGTTGCGGAAATCGACCTTGCGGCCTTTCGCATCGCTCAAATGACCTTCTTCCATGATCTGCAGCAGCATGTTGTGGACTTCAGGATGCGCTTTTTCGATCTCATCGAAGACGACGATGGAATAGGGTCTGCGGCGCAGGGCTTCGGTGAGTTGACCTGCATCTTCGTAACCCACATATCCTGGAGGCGCACCCACCAAACGGGCGGCAGTGTGGCGTTCCATGAATTCAGACATGTCCAATTGCACGGCGGCATCTTCACTGCCGAACATGAACTTGGCTAATGCCTTAGTGAGTTGTGTCTTGCCAACGCCGGTGGGGCCGAGGAACATGAAGGAACCGATCGGGCGTTTGGGATCTTTCAAACCGGCCCGCGCGCGGCGGACAGCACGGGAGATGGCGATGATCGCATCCTCCTGTCCGATGATGTCTTTGCGTAACTCATCTTCCATCTTGATCAGGCGTTGTGATTCGGCTTCCGCCAGCTGCATCAGCGGCACACCCGTCCACATGGAAACGACTTCGGCAATATCCTCCGCGGAAACAACGGGGCTGTTGGCACGGTCCCAGCCGGTGCGCAAGCGTTCGATTTGCTGGCTGAGATCCAATTCGCGCTCTTCCCATTCCTTGATGTCCTCGTTATTCCCCTCTTCCAAAGCGAGGGTGCGGTTTTGGCGCGCCAGTCTTAATTGACCAAATAGGTCTTTGGCATGTTTCGCGGCGGGACTCTTGTACATGCGGACACGCGAAGAGGATTCGTCGATCAAATCAATGGCTTTGTCGGGTAAAAATCTTTCGGTGACATAGCGCGAGGATAAATGCGCCGCGGCTTCGAGCGCTTCATCGGAGATCACCAAATGATGATGTTCCTCGTATGCGCCGCGAATACCCTTGAGGATCAGGATGGTCTCTTCCTCGGAGGGTTCATCCACTTGCACAGGTTGGAAGCGGCGTTCGAGCGCGGCATCAGATTCGATATGCTTGCGATATTCATCCATTGTGGTGGCGCCGATGACCTGGAGTTCACCTCGGGATAATGCCGGCTTGAGGATGTTGGCCGCATCCACGGAGGAACCTGCGGCTCCCGCCCCGACCAACATATGCACCTCGTCAATGAACAGGATCGCGCCTGATTGTTTCAACTCATCAATGATCCGTTTGAGTCTTTCCTCGAACTGACCGCGATACATGGTGCCGGCCACGAGCGAACCCACATCCAACTGAAGCACACGCTTGTTCATGAGCGGCGCCGGGACATCGCCTTCGACGATACGTTGGGCGAGTCCTTCAACGATGGCGGTCTTGCCGACGCCGGGTTCCCCGATCAGGGCCGGGTTGTTCTTGGTGCGGCGCGCAAGGATTTGAATGACACGCTCGATTTCCATTTGACGCCCGATGACGGGGTCAAGTTTCTTCTCCTCAGCCTTGGAGGTCAGGTCGGAAGCAAGTTGATCGACGAGAGGGGTTTTGGGGTTGGCGCCAGCAGCGCCGGCCTTGGCCGGTTGAGGGCCGGCCGGCGTCGGTGAAGATGAAGCGGATTCATTCAGCACGCGGCGCGTCTGGCGGCGGATCTGGTCCGGTGTGACGCCGAGTCTGCGCAGCACTTCCATTGCAGTTGATTCGACGCGCACCAGCCCAAGCAGGATGTGCTCGGTGCCGATATAGTGATGCCCGAGGCGGCGCGCTTCGTCTACCGCAAATTCGAGTACTTGCTGGGTTTCTGCGGCAAGCTCGATTTGGGAGGCGTCAAACAGGGCGGGGGTTCCAGAGACGCGCTGTACTACTTCGCGGACGCGTTCGGAGGCCATGCCGAGGTCGTGCAGGACACGGCCAGCAACTCCTCCTTCTTCGTCCATTAATCCAAGCAGCAGATGTTCGGTTCCAATATTATTTTGTTGAGCGCGCTCGGCCTCTTGATGTGCGAGGCTGAGAACACGCCTTGCTCGCTGCGTAAATCTTTCCATACCAGCCATAATTTTTCTCCTAAATTTCCAGTGGTGATTCTACCAAAAAGCGGGGGGAGTCCGTGTTGGAAAAAGGTTAGAGTTTCCTGACGGGTTTTTAGCGATTAATATCCAGCTTTTAGCGCTTTTCGAAAAGCCAACGGCTGATTACCACCTGTTGTCCCCGTCTCCTTGAATCTTACCACGTGTCTGCCTGTTCGAAAGTTTGATTCTATATCCCACCATGGATTTGCTATGAACTTTCATATATCTTCCTCTGCTATAATCCTTTTCATGATTCTCGTCAGCGGTGCGACAGGCTTCATAGGACGCACACTTATTCGTCATCTTTCCGAGATCGGCCATCCATTGCGCGCGTTGATCCGCCCTTCGCTGCGCACGCCGCGCCTGCCAAAGGGCGTTCCTGTGGAAGTGGCGGTGGTGTCCCTTGCGGATAAACGCGGTTTACGCGCAGCCCTGCGGGATGTGAAGACCATCTTCCACCTGGCCAGTGCAGAAAACCAGGGCAGCCGCGGCGATTTGTTAACAGCGGATATTCAAGGCACGGAAAATCTCGTGGAAGCCGCAGCAGATGCGGGCGTGGATCGAATCGTCTATCTCAGTCACATCGGCGCGGCGCGCGCATCGGGATATCCCGCATTCAAAGCAAAGGGCATCGCCGAAGAGCATATCCGTAACGGAAAAGTTCCGTACACCATCTTGCGCACTTCGCTTGTTTATGGACCGGAAGATCATTTCACAAATAATCTTTCGCGTTTGATCCGTTCTTCCTTTGGCGTATTTCCAATACCGGCCGGCGGGCGGACAGTGGTACAGCCTGTGTGGGTGGAAGACCTGGTGACCTGCATGTTGTGGTCGCTGGAAAAAGAAAATATGATCAACCAGGTCTTTGAACTTGGCGGCAGTGAGTTTTTTACACTGCGACAGATCGTCGAGACCATCATGGAAGTGACCCACCGACAACGCTACCTTCAGCCTCTTTCACCGGTCACCTTGCGCGCCGTCACGGTATTCCTCGAAGGCATTGTGCCAAATTTTCCAATTTCATCCTTCTGGCTCGATTACTTCGCCGTAAACCGCACCTGCGCCATCGATTCCATGCCGCGTAACTTTGGGTTGATGCCGGCCCGCTTCTCATACCGCCTCGATTACTTAATTCGCAAACCCTGGGTGCAGCGCGCATGGAACAGGGTTACAGAAACTTTTGCCTCCATCCGTCCGCGCTAAACATGACAATTTTCAACATTCATCTGATTGAAACACCTGAAGAAATGCGCCTCGTTGAAGATCTGCAGCGCGCTGTCTGGCCCGACTCCGAAACGGATATCGTCCCGATGCACATGTTGATCACCGCCGTTCACAACGGCGGACTGGTGCTAGGCGCATTCGTGCAGGAAAAACTGATCGGCTTTGTGTTTGGCTTCCCCGGGCTCGAAGAAACGCCCGATGGTCCGCGCCCAAAACATTGCTCGCACATGATGGGCATCCATCCCGATCATCGCGATGGCGGGGCGGGCTTTGCGCTCAAGCGCGCGCAATGGCAGATGGTTCGGCATCAGGGCCTCGACCACATCACCTGGACCTATGATCCCCTGCTCAGCCGCAATGCCTATCTCAACGTCGCAAAACTTGGCGCGGTCTGCAGCACGTACCGCCGCTCAGAGTATGGTGAGATGCGCGACGGACTCAACGCCGGGCTGCCATCCGACCGCTTCCAAGTGGATTGGTGGATCAATACCCGCCGCGCTGAAAGCCGGCTTGGCAAACGTTCCCGTCCGACCCTTAAATTGGATTACGTCACCCGTTCCGGCCTGCATCCATTTTATACGCCTCAAACTACGAAGCCTGGCCTGCCTCGGCCACCCGAGCATGTGCCCCCCTTTGAAGATCGTTTGCTGCTGGCGGAGATCCCCGCTGATTTCATGGCGCTCAAATCCAAAGACTTCCCCCTGGCGCGTGACTGGCGCTTCTTCACCCGCGAACTCTTTGAGACAGCCTTCAAGGCAAATTACATCGTCACCGATTTTATCTTTGACCAAAATGAAGGCAGTCCGCGCGGATTATATGTATTGACGCACGGCGAAAGCACCCTGGATGAATTTGAGTAAACCGGGCCACAAACCGCCTTTGA
>CAZEGE010000107.1:0-10812 GCA_964511765.1 uncultured Anaerolinea sp. | reverse complement strand
GCGAATTTACAGGAGTTAACCGGGTAGTATTGGCGGTTTGGCTGCGGATTTTCACCGGCGGGCGAAAGACCAGATAAATAAAAATATAACCAAATCCCGCTTAGAGAGGAGCGGGATTTGGTTATTGAAAAACATAAGACTTCCGACGCTTTTGACATCGGAAGTTTTATGTTTAGTATTCCACCGCTCGTTTCAGCGACTTGGCATGCTTAACCCAGGCTTTCACCTGACTCAAGCCCGGCGCCTGATTGACGAGGTTTTTCTTGATGTTCACTTTGATAAGTGTTTCGAGCAGGGATTCAGGTTTGCGTTTTGCAAGTTCAACGACGGTGTCCACGCCCGCGGCTTCGAGCAGATCGGAGTATTGCTCCCCGATGCCTTTCACGCGAAACAAGTCTGCGCGATTGACCCACTCGAGGATCATCTTTGTGCTGAAGCCTGTCGCACTTGCAAGTTCCTTGCGCCCCTTTTTGGTGCCGCCCATTTTCAAAAGCGCTTCAGTTGTACGCACATCTGCTTTACGGAGTTTGGCCGCATATGCTGCGCCAATCCCCTCAATATCTGTGATCGTCGGCATTTGTTTTCTCCTTTTGTGTGATATATCTATCTTATATCATTGATGACTAAAAATCAATACAATTATTACCCCATTAAAATAAATAAATGAAATCAGGGGAGCACGATGACTGCCATCATCTTAATGCGCGCTGCGCCCTGCCCGGGCACATCACGACCCGGGCGGAACCTTGAGTAGAATTCCGACCAAATAACCAGCCATGGCGCTGAGGGTCCCGATCATCATCATTTCCAACCCACTTCGCATCGGTCTGCCAACTGTCACACGCGCTTTGTATGCGCCGATGGCAAACAGGACCAAAGCCGTCACCAGCACGGACATCCACATGCTTGTGAAAATGGACAAAAATAAAAACGGCGCAATCGGCACCAGCGAGCCGATGACCGCAGAAAGGCCAACCACCCAGGCAGCACGCAGCGCGGTCTTTCTATCCACTGGCGCAAGTTGATGTTCCTCCGCCATCATCACAGCCACCCACACGTCTTGATTGGATGTAATGGTCGCCACAATACGGTCAAGCAATTCCCCTTTAAATCCTTTGCTTTCGTAAATATCGCGGATCTCCTTTATTTCAAGGTGCGGCGTCTCCAAAACATGACGGTATTCGCGCTCGCGTTCGCTTTGATATAAGTCTGCATCTGCCAGGGTGGTGGTGAAAGCCACCGCGCCCATCGAAATGGATTCAGCAAAGGTCGTTGCAAGCCCCGCCACCAGCACCACGCGCACATCGTTCGTTGCCGCCGCAATCCCCAGCACGACACCCAGCACATTGACCAGGCCGTCCTGAGCTCCCAAAATAAAGTCTGAAAGGCCCGAAGCGCGCTTGTGCGGGTCTGTATGGCTGTGATGAAAATGTTCGTGAAGCAGAGGATCATGGTGATAGATATTCATGCCCATATCTTACATTCAAACGGTCAAATTTAGAATGGATAAACGTCATGCAAAAGCCACTAAAAATCTTAGGCATCGGTATATTTCTCAAACTGGGCAACGGCCTTTGTACGGCAGGGAAAGCCGCCATATCTTTTTGACAGCCCGGGCACTTATGTTATAATCGCAGCAATCAAATATTAACCTTCGGGGCAGGGTGCAATTCCCGATCGGTGGTAAAGCCCACGAGCCTCTTTGGGCAGTGACGGTTTCTCCGTTGAGAAACAGGCGCCGCATAAAGCAAGCATGACTCGGTGTAACTCCGAGGCCGACAGTTATAGTCTGGATAGAAGAAGGTAAAGACAACAGGACTCGCGTCGCTGTTTGGATTCACGCCCCGGAAACGTTCGCTGTTTTCGGGATTTTTATTTATAAGATGAATCCGCTTCGCGCGCTGCTGATGTCTGATTCCGCGCCCCGATTGTCGAACCAAGCGAGGCGTATTTTTATGTCTGTATCCAAGCGTATTCATAACATCCTGCCTGTGGTTCTCTCGATTGTCTTTGCTCTGCTGGCCTGGCAATTGATTGTGCAAGCGACCCAACTGCCGCGTTTCATCCTGCCCGCGCCTGCAGATGTTTGGTCGCGCTTCCTTAAAGCCCTCAAAGATGGAAGCCTGCTTTATCACACGGGCGTCACCTTGACGGAAATCCTGCTGGGCTTGCTGTCTGGCATTATTTTTGCCACAGTGACAGGTTACATGCTTGCAAAATCACGCTCGCTTGAAAAGGTCCTTTCGCCGTATCTGGTGGCAAGCCAGGCAATTCCTGTGGTGGCGATCGCGCCGTTATTAGTCATCTGGCTTGGAGGTGGGATTCTCTCAAAGGTGGTCATCTGTGCCTTGATCGTGTTCTTCCCTGTTTTGGTGAATACGGTGGTCGGCGTGCGCGCCGTGCCGTCCGCGTTGTATGACCTGATGCATTCCAACCGCGCCTCCCGCTTGCAGATTCTACTAAAACTGGAGATCCCCGCTTCACTGCCGATCTTGCTGGGCGGATTAAGGATCGGCGCCACTCTATCCGTGATCGGTGCAATCGTGGGCGAGTTGGTAGACGCGCAACAGGGACTCGGCTTCCTCTTGCAGCTTGGTGATTTCCAATACGATACGTCCATGGTCTTTGTGGCGGTGTTTATGTTGATTGCATTGGCATTGTCACTGTACGGCGTGGTAACCCTGTTCGAAAGAAAATTCTTGAAGTGGCAAAAATAATGTCATTGCGAGGAGGGCATTCTTTCCGACGAAAGAGCATCGCCCTCGCAATGACATACTAACCAGGAGAACCACAATGTTGAAGAAATTAGTTTATCTCGTGCTCGGGCTGATGGTCAGCCTTTCGGCCTGTGGCAAGCCACAGGGCGGCAATGCAGCGGATGCAGTCCGCAAGATCAAACTGCCGATGGGTTATATCCAAAATATCCAGTATGCGCCGTTCTATGTCGCAGTGGATAAAGGTTATTTTGCCGAAGAGGGCATTGAAATTGAATTCGATTACTCCTTCGAAACCGATGGTGTGACGTTGGTGGGTGCGGGCGAGCTGCCCTTTGCGGTGGCTTCCGGTGAGCAGGTTTTGCTGGCGCGTTCGCAGGGACTACCCGTGGTTTATACCTTCGCCTGGTATCAGCAATTTCCGATCTCGGTCATCTCTGCGCCCGGGTTGAATATCAATCAGCCCGCCGATTTGCGCGGACAGACGATCGGCTTGCCCGGATTATTCGGCGCGAATTACATCGGTTTGCAGGCGCTTCTTTTTTCTGCAGGGCTCACGCCTGACGATGTGAAGATGGATGCAATCGGGTTCAACCAGGTGGAAGCATTTGCAGCGAAACAAAATAACGTCGTGGTTGGTTACACGCCGAATGAGCCGGTCGTTTTGAACTCACAGGGCTTTGCTGTGAATGAATTGCGTGTGGCGGATTATGTGCAGTTGACCGCGAACGGACTCATTTCAAGTGAAATGACGATCAAGAACGAGCCCGACCTTGTGCGCCGCATGGCGCGCGCTTTGGCGCGCGGTATTGCAGATACCAATGCAAATCCCGATCAGGCATATCAGGTCAGTTTGAAGTTCGTCGAAAATCTTGCGGATCAGGATAAGAATGTGCAAATGCAGGTGTTGAAGACATCCATTGAATTTTGGCAGGCCGAACGCATTGGTTATTCAGACCCGCAAGCCTGGGAGAATATGAACGATCTTCTGGTGAAAATGAAGGTGATCGCGGCGCCTGTGGATTTAAGCAAAGCGTTCACGAACGAGTTTTTGCCGTAATAAAAGCATATCGTTGCGAGGAGCGAACAAGCGCGCTCCTCGCAACGATATGAAAATCCATGACCACCAAACCCATCCTCACCGTTCAAGACCTCTCCGTTGTATTTCCCGACAGCAACGGCGGATTAAACGCGATTGAAAATATTTCATTCGAAGTTTGTCCGCGTGAGTTTATTTGTTTCCTCGGCCCATCGGGTTCCGGCAAAACAACCTTGCTGAGAGTCCTTGCGAATCTTTTACGGCCGACAGCGGGCGAGGTGCATTTCATTCGTCACCAGCAGCCGAAGATCGGCATGGTCTTTCAGCAACCCAGCCTCATGCCCTGGCGCACCGTGCTGGATAACATCAAACTTCCGCTTGAACTGGAAGGAACAAACGAATCCATTGCTCGGAAAAAAGCACGGGAGATGATCGAACTGGTTGGACTGCTGGGATTCGAAGACTCATGGCCGCGCGATTTATCCGGCGGCATGGCGCAACGCGTGGGAATCGCACGCGCGCTCATCCATGACCCGGACCTGCTCCTGCTGGATGAGCCTTTTGCCTCGCTGGATGCTCTGACCCGTGAGCGCATGTGGACGGAGTTATCCCGCATCTGGCAGGCCAAACAGAAGACGGTCATCATGGTGACGCATTCGATCAATGAGTCGTTGTTTCTGGCGGATCGAGTTTTGGTATTAACCCAACGCCCCGGCAAGATAAAATTGGACGTGGAAGTCGACCTCCCGCGTCCAAGAAAAGACGATACCCGCTATACGCCTCATTTTGGAAAGCTGGCAAGAAAGCTGCGAGAGGCGATCGAGTAAAAAAAGAGGCGACGATTTACGTCGTTGCCGCTTTTAGATTTATCAATACCTTCCGCGTGGCATCCGCCACTTCTTTCACGGCTTTTTCAAAAGCTGCTTCATTTATTTTTGAAGGCTTTCCATACCCGCTGACCTTCCGGATATATTGCAGTGCAGCCTCGTAAATCTCCCGCTCTGTGGCAGGGTGATCCATATTACGCAGGGGTTTGATGCTTCGGCACATTTTTTTCACTCCTGAAGTGACAGTCATCTTTAAGGTGACTGTCACTTTTTTACACTTTCGGCCAATCCAGCAATAAGACTTCAGCCAGCAATCTTGAGTTCACGTTGCGGTCCATCTTTTCGAGGGCATTCTCGAGGTCGCCGACCACGCGCCGCGCAGTGGATAGATCCAGCCGCCCGGCCAGGAATTCAATTTCCATGTTGCGGTCAATATTGATGAGCGGGGTCTCTGCGCCGGCCACGCGCAGCATCACATCCCGCCAGTAGGAAAGCCAGATCATGATGACCTGACGCATGCCATCCTTGTCTTTGGCAAGTTTATCGGCGTAGGAAAATTTCTCCACGCGGGGAGCAGGCAAAAGCGTTTGCAGATCGTTAAGTCTTTCCTCGCGTTTATCGAGCAGGGTCGTATCGTCAACCAGTTTACGGGCATAACCTGGACGTCCGCTCGAGATATGCGCGAGCAGACGGGCGCGTTCTTCGTCCACGCCGCGCTTGATCAAGTCCGCTTCAATGGCTTCGATTGGCAAGGGGCGCAGGCGCAGGATTTCACAGCGTGAAACAATGGTGGGCAGCAGTTGCTCGGGAGTGTCGGCAGTTAATAGGAGGATCGCATGCGCGGGTGCTTCTTCGAGAGTCTTCAACAATGCGTTGGCGGCATTGTCATTGGCTTCCTGAAAACGCAGGAACAAAACCACGCGGTATTTGGACTGATACGGTTTTAGATTCAAAGTGCGCTGGACTTCGCGCACCTGTTCCACTTTGAGAATGCCGCCTTCGGTTTCGGCCTGGATCACATTCATATCCGGGTGCTGCATGGCTTCGATCTGTTTGCAATCGCGGCATGACCCGCAAGGGTCCCCGGGCGCGAGCGGCTCGTTGCAATTCAATGCCTGGGCGAGGCGCAGGGCCAGAGTCCGCCGGCCCAGGCCGGGAGGTCCGCAGAAAAGATATGCATGGCGGACGTCTCCGCGCACAACGTGCTGGCGGAGCATATTCACTGCCCATTCGTGTCCGAGTAAATTCCAATTATCAGCCATGTTTTGATTCTAACAGGTGACAGTCACCTTAAAAGTCATGTCTGCCCTGCCCGCAATCTTAAATAAGAGTCATATCGTTCAGGGTGAATTGCGCCTGCTTGTAATGCGGCCCGCACAGCGCAGCCCGGCTCATGGATATGAGTGCAATCGCTGAATTGGCAATGCGGGACAAGATCGCGCAGTTCTGGAAAATACGCATCGATTTCAGCAGCCTCGGTATCCCACAATGCAAGCGATTTCCAGCCCGGGGTATCCGCCACGTATCCGCCGCCTTCAAATGCAAACATCTGGCGCGTGACGGTGGTATGCCTGCCTTTGTTCATCACCTTGCTGATTTCATTCACGGCAAGGCCCAATCCGGGTTGAAGCTCATTCAACAAACTTGATTTTCCCACCCCGCTTGGTCCTGCCAGCGCAGAGATTTTATTTCTCAATACCTCGCGCAGTTCTTCCAGGCCCTCCCCTGTTTTTGCGGAGGTGTAGATTACGCGATACCCGATGTTTTCATACAGGTTGAAACTGTCTTTTGCGTTTTCAACCAGGTCGATTTTGTTCGCAACGATGACGATCGGGATCCCCTGCTTTTCAGCAATGACGAGGAAACGGTCCAGCATTCTTAATTTTGGATTCGGATTCGCGCAGGCAAACACGAAGACGACTTGATCGGCATTTGCCAGCAGCACCTGCTGATACTCACCCTGCGGGCGCGGGTCCAACCTGACCAAAGCCTGTTTGCGCTCTGCGACATTTTCCACAACCCCGCTGCCATCATCCAAAACCGTAATGGTGACATGGTCGCCAAGGGCGGCAATATCGCCTATGGCCCTGCCTTGTTTTAGTTTTCCCCGCAACTGACAAACAATGATGCCCTCCCCGGTATCCACCCAAAAGAAACCGGATTGGGCCTTGACGATCAAACCACGTTTGGTGATCTCGTTTGTCAAATATTCACCTTTGATATTGTGGAGTGCAACATCTGGAGATTTTACTCCGGGGACTCAAGACGCCGAGCTTACGGTTGATTCTGCCCGCCGCCAAATGGAGTGGGCGTATATGGCGGATACCCAATTTGTCCCCAATCATAGAATGGTCTTTGCGGACTGCCATAATAATAAGTCTCCACCATGGCTCTGAAGATCGGTACCGCGTATTCCGAGCCTTCGCCAATATTTTCGATAATGACCGCAATGGCAATATCAGGCAGGCCGGTATTATCCTTATTCAAGGTGTAACCTGCGAACCAGGCATGGGACTTGCCGCTGCCTGATTCAGCGGTGCCGGTCTTGCCAGCCACGTTAAATTGCAGGCCGCGTAAAGGATAGGTGGCGGTGCCGAGCTTGTCATGGGTCACCTTCAAAAGCGCCTCTTTTAGTATATCCAAATTCTCCGAGCGCAGGAGAAGTGTGCCTTGTGCTTCCGGTTTGAATACGAGCAGTGGATCGCCTTCTATCGGTTGGATGCTCTCAACGATCTGAGGCCGGTAGAGGGTACCGCCGTTGGCGATGGCAGCCATGAAGCGAGCCACCTGGAGCGGAGTGACCTGCACATCGCCCTGACCGATCGCCTGGTTGACCGCATCCAGTTCAGTGGTCGGGTCAAGGATCTGTCCGCTGGCTTCCTCCACCTGGTCAATGCCGGTGGGAGCCGCGAGGCCGAATGCGCGCGCCATCTTGGCGATGTCGGAACCGCGGTCCCAATTCTTGAACAGATCCAAACCGATATGCCAGAAATAAGGGTTGCACGAGCGCATCAAGCCTTCCTGCAGGGTGAGCAGGCCGGACGGCTTTTCTGAAGAAGCATTGCAGGCTTCGCCGGCGGCAATGGCATCCTGGCAGTGCTGCCAGGTCCAGTCATGCAGTGGATGGTCCGGTATTTCTAAGAAATCATATTGACAATCGTATGGGGTATCTTTCAAATACAATCCGCTTTCGAGCGCGGCAGAGAAGGTGATCACCTTGAAGACCGAGCCAAGCGGGTATTGTCCCTGTGCGGCGCGGTTGATGAGCGGGTCGTTGGGACTGTTTAGTAAATTCCCCAGGCCGATGGCGTTATTGGGGTTTTCCGGTTCAAAGTAATTGGGATCGAAATCCGGGCTGGAGGCCATGGCAATGACGCGTCCGGTATCCGCCTCCATCACAACTACGGCGCCGCGGAAAAACTCGATTGCGGACTGGGCATAGCTTTGCATGTTGCTGTCGATGGTCAGGTAGACCGAGTCCGCCGGTTGTGGGTTGCTCTGCCCCAGCGTGGAAATGATCTGTCCATCCGGGCCGACCACGCGCAGGGTGCCGCCGTGCTGGCCGGCGAGATAATCCTCCGCCCATTTTTCGATGCCGGATTGCCCCACCTTTTCACTCCCGTTATAACCCAGGCGGCGATATTGATTCAGTTGTTCCGGGGAAATGGAGAGTGTAAAACCAACCGCCTGCGGCGCAAGGCCTGTCTTGAAGTAATAACGCGAGTCGTAGGCTGTGTACACCAATCCACCGGGGTTGATGGAGAGCAATCTCTGGGCTTCGGCGCGAGTCGCTTCGCACATGGGCAGGTACCAGCCGGGTCCGGAGGCGTCGATCTCGTCTTCAATGTCCAGCGGATCCAATCCGCATAGCAGGCCTAATTCCGTTGTCAGGGTTCCGCGCAGGTCCGGGTCGATCTGATCGGTCTGGATGCCGAAGGCGAAGGCGCTTGATTGTGTAACGATGGGCAGGCCGGTACGGTCATAGATATCGCCGCGGGCAGGCACGCTGTAATCCATGGCAAGTTGATTGCCGCCCGCGAGTTCAGGCAGGATCAAGCCGTCATCCCATTGCACTTTCCAGGCGCCATTCTCATTCGCAAGGCGCATGACTATATGGCGTTGAATATCGCCGGCCAGGACAGTTTTATAGGTGATGCTGTAACCCACCTCGGCATTGTGCGGGCCGAGTTGGGACGACATGATCGAGACCTCAATATCGGATGCGCTCATGAAGTTCAAGGCATCGTTCCAGCGTTTGGAAAAATCTTCGAGCGTGACTGCGTCGCGGCTGGGCTGTGCCAGCATGGCATACATGGTCTCGTAATCATCCTGCTGCAGGGCTTGAAAAAATGCCGTGACGGCTGCCTGTGCATTCGGTGCAGGCGTGATATGAGCCTGCGCCGTCGGCAGGGGTGTTGGGGTGGAAAAAATACCGCTAAATGGATTAATCTCTCCGCTGGAAACACAGGCGGACAGAAAAATAACGATCAGGACGAAATGGATCCAGCGTAATGACTTCATTACGTTTCCTTTCAAAAATAACCCTCATCCCCAACCCTTCTCCCGATGGGGATGGGAAAGGAAGAGAGTTCCCTCTCCCTGTGGGAGAGGGCTAGGGTGAGGGAGATTCACCACGCAGGATGGCGGGTGAAACCTGACAATCGTAATTCAACAAAGACCGGCAGGCCGCGGGGACATCCCCGGCAGGGGACAGGTCAAATCTTTCCAAAGCGCGGACGAGATGACACATGGGCAGGCCCATCACGCCGGCGTAACAGCCCTGCATGGATTGGACGGGCTGGAAATTGGGATGCTGAATCGCATACGCGCCGGCCTTGTCCAACGGGTCGCCGCTTTTGATATAGGCCGCGATCTCATCATCGGAATAATTTCGCATCGGCACATCGGTGATGGACAATTCCGTCAGCATCTTCCCATCCCGCCGGCGGTGGAACGCAAGCCCGGTGTAAACCTGATGTGTGCGTCCGCGTAACTGCTTCAACATTCTTTCCGCATCCTGCGCATCTTCCGGTTTTCCCAGGATGGAATCCCCATCCACTACGGTAGTATCCGATCCTATGATGATGTTTTCAGGAGGCCCTACCCGATCCGAGACCGCCAGCGCCTTTGCCTGGGCAAGGCGCAGCACATAATCTTTTGGCGCTTCGCCCGCCAGCGGGGTTTCATCTATATCAGCGACGTTGACAATGAAGTCCCAGTTCCCAAGCGCGAGCAGCTGCCTGCGGCGCGGCGAGTTGGAAGCCAACACTAAAATTATTTTTTCGGTCACGCGCAAGATTCTAACACAGTCCTTTTTAGCAGCTTAAGGCAGGATAAGCGACTCGCTTTCCATAAAACCTCCCAGTCGGAGACTGCCGAAGGGTTCCTGTAAGTAAAGACTGTTTGCAGTTCAAACCTGCCGGACGGTGCAATCGCCAAATTTCCTTTAAACAACCAGACCTCCGAATTCATGAAGGACTCGAAGGTCTGGTTGTTCCTTATCCAGGGCTTGAACCTGGAACCCAGCGGTGTTGAGTTCAAGTTCTATTTGAGTACATTTTCTGTTATCTGATAATACCTGGAACTTGTCTCAAAAATACGATGTCACTCTGAGGGCGCGGTTGTTGCGACCGAAGAGTCCCTTATTTAGGCGGTGAGACCCTTCGCTACGCTCACATCGTCCCGATGTCCTTCGGGAGGCAGACATTTTTGAGATGACTTCTATTGCTTTCCCTTCCCGGTCACTTCCTTAACTCTAAATTTCGTAATTTTTGAAATTAAACCATATGGAATTGGCTTTTCAAGGGGAAACCTTATTGTTCCTTTCGAGGTTTCATATCCTTCCAATTCCTTTTCAAATTTCGCCACGCCGCTGGATGTTGGAAAGAAACTAATATGTTCGGTGAATGCGGCAAAATGGACCAAATTGCCGCCGAGCTTGAACGTTGGTATTTGATAGCTTATCGCTTCTTGTGCGCCAGGCGCAGCTCCCTTTATTGTTACCCTTATCTTTTGTAGGATTACTTGTATGTTTTTCGGATATCTTTCAATATATTCGTCAATACTCTTTGGAGATGATTTATTCACGCTGACCTCGGTCTACTTATCTGAAACGTGTAAATAGGAACACCTCAATTCAATTCTTCGATCAGCTGACAGTCAAGAACGATCGTTCTCAATTTCTTGATTTCTTCCTGCCACTTTTCGGCTTTACTAAAATAAAAATCAACCT
>CAZEGE010000106.1:0-10992 GCA_964511765.1 uncultured Anaerolinea sp. | reverse complement strand
TGTTTTTCCATCAGCCTTGACATGCATTTTCAGCGTAGCGTATAATGCAACGCATTCATTATGCGGGTGTAGTTCAGTGGTAGAACGCTTGCTTCCCAAGCAAGATATCGTGGGTTCGAGTCCCATCACCCGCTCTCGTAAAATCAAAGACCACAGGATTTAATTCCGAACGCGGAGCAATGTGACTAACATTGCTCCGCGTCTTTTATTTCCGTAAATAGTTATAAGAATTTTATGGGATTAACTGCAAATGTCCTTCACTGTCTTTTATCACAGACTCTTGCTCCCACCACATGGGGTAATACTGAATACCAGCCCAGAGTGGCGTCATGTCAGCATAATGCTTGTGATAGGCATGACCCGATTGGCCCGTGGTGTGAACGGTCAGTGAATTGTTCAAGTCGCTGAAATCCACGAGCATGCGCATGGACGGGAGCCAGTTGGTTTCGTAACCGTCCTGGACGGACCAGCCTGTGGCATCGACCAGGGTGTCGCCGCCGCCGGTGGGAAACGGTCCGCGGTTGAACAGGTCTTCGATCAGGAACACGCCCGATTCGCCCAATGTGCTGTTGCGGAAAGTGGCGGCATGCAGGTCGCCCCATTTCCAGGTGGACATATCCTTCCCGAAGATCCCCTTGAGTTCCGTGATCCCGTCTGCAAACGATTTCTTCAGCATGTCGTTCATGTTTTCGGTCACATCGCTTGTGGTTTTATCGTCCCAGAATGGATCGTTGGGATTCTTTGCCATGTTGCGCATGACCTCGTTCCAGCGGGAGCCGCCGTCCGTCTGGTAGCGCTCAGGGAGTTCGTCGTCGAAGGTGTTTTTCAGGAGCGCACGCCAGAAGGCATTGAAGACGGAAGCGGAGATTGAATCTGCCCGGTCCTGGTAGTCCCAATCCTTTAGCGTATCAAGCGCGGGGGCAAGGTCGGAAGCGGGGTTCAAATCCAGAAGCAGGGGGGCAAAGATCGCGGCAAGCGCATCGTACGAATCTGCCTGCATTCCCTGCAGGTAGGGAATATCGATCTTGCCTCCCGCATTCTTGATCATGCCTGCAATGCGATTGGCGCGGAAACCGTAATCCCAATCCTTGGTGATGAGATACGGATAATCATTGGGCGGAACCTGGTTGTTTGCGGTGACGATATATCCTTCAACAGGATTGAATGTGTACGGAAGTTCTTCGAAGGGAATGAATCCGGTCCATTCATATTCGTCCGTCCAGCCGGGCACGGGCAGCGTGCCGTCCCCATTTTTACGAATGGGGATATCGCCCGGCATTTGATATCCGATATTTCCATCGACATCTGCATAGATCAGGTTCTGGGCCGGCACATGGAAGCCGCTGGCTGCTTTGCGGAACTCTTCCCAGTTTTGCGCTTTGTCAAATCCCCAAATGGCTTCAAATGGCGTGGAGGGCGTCAACGCCGTCCACGCGAGTGCGATCA
Source organism: uncultured Anaerolinea sp. (assembly GCA_964511765.1). Lineage (GTDB taxonomy): Bacteria > Chloroflexota > Anaerolineae > Anaerolineales > Villigracilaceae > Villigracilis. The sequence goes on along the minus strand of CAZEGE010000106.1, from coordinate 9,546 downwards.
CATAGTTTTCAGGCAGGTCAACGCCGGCGCGATCCTTGAAAGCTTCGAACTCGGTATCTTTTGGATCGCCCTGATCCTTCAACGGACCATAGGCATCTGAGATGACCGGTCCATGGCGGGTGCTGCGTACCTCGATGACGACCGCTTCACTGCCTGTGACCTGAATTGTTTCCTCTCGAATTCCAAAATCCACCCATTGACCGTTTACCTCGTATTGATTTGGGTTCTCGGGGTTTACTCTTTCGATGAACAGATCCATCACATCAGGGCCAGTGTTGGTGAAGCCCCAGGCGATCTGGTTGTTGTGGCCGATGATCACGCCGGGCACCCCGGCAAAGGAAAAGCCCCCCACTTCAAACGGACATTCTGCGGTTTTCTCGATGCAGTGCAGCCCCACCTGGTACCAGATGGACGGCATTTGAATTCCGAGATGGGGATCATTTGCGAGGTAGGGCATGCCAGTGTCGGTTAAGTCACCGGAAACTGCCCAGGAGTTGGAACCAATGCCGTCGCTCCACGGCCCAAGCGCAGCGTCCAATAATGAGGCGTTATCCGCCAGGCTATCGAGAGGCAGGGATGCGAAGTTTATATTGGCAGGTTGAGAGCCGGGTAAAGTGTTTGAGGCCTGGCCATCCCCGATTTTGTTGACGATGACAGGATGGTCGTTTGGATAATCCGGGAAGAGCTGCTGGACCTGTTCGGGAGTGAAGGTCTTCAGCAGAACCGCGCGTTCGATCTCCTCGCCCATATTGCCGCGCAAATCCCATGCCATGGCCTTGCCCCAGGTCAGGGAGTGGATGGGCGTCCATTCTTCCAGCGTGTAATCCGGGCTGAGCAAGCCGAGTATCGAGTATTCAAGGCTGAGGGCGGTATCCTTGTGGTCTTTGAGATAAGCGTTGACGCCTTCAGCGTACGCTTGCAGAATGGCTTTTGGCTCGGGTCCGAGTCCTTCCCATTCCGCCTCGGCGGTTTGTCTCCAACCGAGGGTGCGCAGGAAGGTGTCGGTTTCCACCTGCCCGCTCCCGAACATTTTCGAAAGTTCGCCAGAGCCGATGTGCCGCCAAGAATCCATTTGCCAGAAGCGGTCCTGAGCATGGACATAGCCCTGCGCAAAGAAGATATCATGCGAGGTGGATGCGTAGATGTGCGGGATGCCCATGGCGTCGCGATAGATATCCACCGCGCCGTCGAGACCTTCCGCTTTGATCTGGCCGTCGATTTGCGGGAAAGATTCTTTTGCCACCGTACTGGGAAGATAGCTTTTGAAATAATAAAACCCGCCCGCTGCTGCGATCAGCGCAAGGATAATCACTCCGACCAGAATCCGTCCAATTACTTTACCTGCTTTTTTCATAAGTCCTCCGATTGGCTATATATAATAATCCGCAAATCAGGGTGGATTTCGTAAAATATTTGCCTTGCGAAATCTGTTTAATTTGCGGGTGTTCTTTTATAAAGATTAATGACTTTACTGAATTGTCCCCAACAATCTGGGATACCAATACCATAAAATATCTGCAGCCGGTTTGCCGTGAGTGGACGTGGATTTGTCCTGCAAGGCCGCCGGCATGTAATAGCCGCGGCTGATGAAGCCTGAGATCCACGAGCGCGCATTGACCGCAGTCAGCATGGCTTCGTAAATATCCGCCTGGGTTTGCAGATCCAAATTGACCGAATCAATGTCCGCATTGGGTCTCGATAGGACATTCAAATCAAAGCAGCCGCCTGTTCCATTGGAGATACAACCCTGTGCCGCGCCTGAAGCGGATGGATATGCAATCGCCAGGATGAGGGGCTTGTTCAATAGGGTGGCAAGCGGTGCAACTTCATTATCCAGCAACCTGCCGGCTTCGTTGGCATAATCTATTTTTGTGGCGCTTTGGCTTGTGGAAAGCGGCTCCGACCATAACAGGTATATGCCGTCCACATCCTGCAGGAAATCCAGCGGCGTATTGATACTGGATTGGGTATATGGCATTGCCCAAAATACCTGTCCATTGAAATGTGCCCGGACATCTCCGATGATGGCTTTCCACTGCGTCTCCGCATCGGCCGGTGGATTGGACGGGCTGCCATCCGGTAAGTTTCCAGCGGGCAGCGCCGGCGTAATCCAATCACCGCCAAGGATGAGAGTCTGTGCGCCTGTTTGAGAGGCAAGATCTGCATAATTAACTGCGAAGGCGCGGTAACGGGTAAACCAGGTCTGCCACCAGTCTGCCTCTCGCGGCGCATTCAGCCAAAAGCTTGTGCTGGGCGAGGTTGAATCATCCGAGGAGGCTGGAAATTTTGGATTTGGAAAGAGGGCAACGTTAAGTCCCAGGGCACGAGCCTGAGAGATCATAATGGCGGAGTCGATCCACAGGGGATCCTGACCCGGCACAGTTGTAAAGCGCAAGGGGGAGATATTTGTATATGTCCAACTTGGGGTCAGAACGGCAAGATTGGCACCCAGGGCCTGCGTATTGGCGAAGGCCTGCGGCGCATAATATGACCAGTTGGGTCGATAAGCAGCCTGGTATTCGATACCGGCAACAAAATTATCTGTACGCGGCGTAATGTCCGCTCCCACCAAGGTAATCGGCTCGGGGTTCTCGAACCATTTCCACGAGTCAATGGTATCGATCACGTCCTGCCCAATCAGGCTGGTAAGAGCCTGCCGTCCTTTTGGCGAGGAGCCGCTTGTCCCGCCGTCATCAGCGCTGCCACATTGCCCATTGCGGCAATAGCGGTATGAAAACGTGCCAAGAACGTTTAATGGGCCATAAAGTTTATACGCCCATCTATTGTTGCCGAGCGGCCACATGGGAATGGGTTCCATCCAGCCGAAGGTATTGTATTGGATATAGATAATATCACCGGGCGGTGTAACGGCTGGGATGGTCGCTTCAAAAAGGATCGGGGCTGAATCGCCGGCCGCCCAGGTGACAACACTGTCCTGGAGAGTAATATCCTGTGTGGGGACAATAAACTCCCGCAAATTCCATTGTCCATCCACCTTGTGTTCAGCATTCCAGAAACCGTCGCCCAAGGTGTACTTGTATTGAAGATAAGCGCCAGCGGGTAAACCGACGGTGAGCGCATACCGCCCGTCTGGCTGTAAATCCATGATCGGCATTCGGTCTGTGTTTGTGCTTACGCCGCCCAGCAGGTCCGCAAATGTGTTGCCAAACTGTAAAATATTCCCGGCAATTCGCACGGGTACGCCAGGCACAGTTGTTTCAGGAACCGAAACCATGAAGGTGACATTTACAAGCTGGGCTGGTTTAACGTACAGGTCGACGATGGTTGACTTGCCCTCCGCCACGACAGCGCCCTGCTGAAATGGTTGATACATTCCATCAAGGCTGTATGCAATCAACTGCTGTGTGCCGACCGGTAAATTACCAAGTTCAAACCGCCCAAGCGAATCCGTTATGGATTGAACGCCGCCTGCGGAGACCAGCAAGTTTGGCAGGGACGAGCCAGTATCGGAGTTGAACACCTGCCCCAGGATCGTCCCGGTCGGGCGCGCATAGGATTTATCCCCCCAATCTGCAATGACATCCTGCACTTCGCCAGGTCCGGCCACAAAATGCATTCGATAGCGGATCGGTGTGCCGAGGTTGGTATCTTCGAGCACCTGTGAATCGCCGCGGCGGATATATCGATATTTGACGACCGAGTTATAAGGCAAAGGCAGGACTGCCGTGTAGGTAAGCGAATCACGCGCGCTCATTGGATATTGAACGGCGTTTAATGAAAGGCCGGTCACCTCATCCATCACCGCAATGGCAAGGGTCTCATCTTGTTGAAGAGGTTCAGGCAAGGTTACGATGAAAGTGGTCTGCGCCACAGGCTGCGGAGTGGGTGAAGGAATCACCTCCACCGGGATCGGCGTTTGATTAGCGGTATTGATCGGGTTGTCAAACAATGAAAGTGTGCAGGCCTGCCCGACCAGGGCCAGCATCAACGCCGCGAAAATAAAGCGGCGGGATAATAACGATAACCTTTTCATTCTCTCTCCTCGGATAAAACCGCCGCTGCGCGCGGCGCCCTGGTTTGCTGACTCACCATCGGTCTACACCTCTTGCCCGGTATTGATCTGCTTTCGCCCGGCGTAGGCGATATAACTCAAGCCGATGCTGACAAAGTATAACAAAATCATGGGAATCATCACCAGTCCCATGTTAACCGGATCAATGGTGGGTGTGACTGCCGCGGCGATAATGGCAATAATCACGACTGCAATCCTCCACTGTTCTGCAAGGATGGCGGGTTTCACCAGACCCATGGATGATAGTATATAGATAACCAGTGGAAATTCAAAGAAAATTCCAATCCAGATCATCAAGCCTGTCACAAATGCAAAATATTCCTTGGCCGCCCAAAATTGGGAGATCTTCGTAAAGCTCCCAAGAAATGGCAGCGCGGCGGGAATTAAGACATAATAGGTAAAGGCCATGCCGGACAGAAAAAGCAGGGTGGCCAGCGGAATGCCCACCAGGCCCATCTTTTTTTCACGCGGTTTTAAGCCCGGCGCAGCGAACAGCCAAATTTCAAAAGCAATATATGGAAATGCAATCGCGATGCCCGTGGTCATGGCCACGCGCATGAATACGCCGATCTCCTCCGTCACTTGAATGGCCTGCAATTTTTCCAACCCGCCCACCGGTACAGCGATAAACTCCATAAGATCCTGTGCCACCCAAAAGGAGGCAAGTACTGTGAGCGAGAGCACGATTACCACGCGCAGGATATGCATGCGCAAGTCTTCGATTTGATCCCATAACATCTGGCGGGTGTCTTTGTTGGTGGTCAGGTCAATAAAGACATCTGCCAGCGGCCGTTCTTCCGGTTCATTATTGAGAAATTTATAGAATCGGTTAACCGTTCGAAACGGAAATGCGAGAATATTGAAAACAAGGCGGAAGGGAAAGGTAATGATCCGCCACAGGCCCAGAAGAAATTTACGCATCTTTTTGCTGATCGCTTTCGTTTTCTTTTTCTTCAGCGGCGGGAGGCGGGACCTTGTTTTCAGAAGCTTTCACCGGCGCAGGGTCGGCCGGCAGGGGTTGGGAGCGTGGAGGCATGTTTGGGGTATTGGTTCCCTGTGAAGTCGGGTTTGAGGGATTGCTGATTTGATTCCCGATCTGGTTTAACTCATCGTTCGCTTCGCGCATCAGTTTGTTTGGCAGAGTCCGCAGTTCGCGTGAAGTCTGCTGAAAGATCTTCCACCCGTCAGAAGTGACGATGTTCCGTAAAAATTTACCGATGATCTTGCCTGCCTTTTGCATATCTTTGGGGCCGAGCACGATCAACATAATGATGACAATAAAAGCAAGTTCAGACATTCCAACGCCAAGGATTTCCATAGTCTATAATTCCTGTTTCGTTTCCTGTTCAATTCTATTTTTTATGATCTGATGAATTTCATGCTCATGATCCGCGAGCGTGCCAAGTACGCCGTTGACAAAGCGGGATGCAGAATCGGAGCCGAATAGTTTTGCCAGCTCCACGGCTTCATTGATGGCAACCTTGACGGGCGTTTCGCGCGAGACTGCAAATTCCCAAAAGGCAATCCGCAGGATATTACGGTCTATCGCCGCGATCTGGTCAAGCGGCCACTCGGGCGCATATTTTGCGATCAATTGGTCGAGATCTTGTTTGAGGGGCAGGACGCCAAAGACGATCTGCCTGGCGAATTCGGCAAGGTCACTCGCAAGCAAAGTTTCTTCCAGGCGCGCCTTTAATACCTCGCCTGGAAGATGATTATCTGCGATATCGGTTTCGTAAAGGACCTGCAGAGCGATGGAGCGCGCTCTGGTTCGGGGTTTCATAAGGTCAAGCCTCGCCGTCCCCGTAATTTATATCCTCGATGTGAATATTCACATATCCAATATCCATACCGACCATTTCCTGAATGGCGCGGGCCACGTTTTGTTGGACATTGCGGCTGACTTCGCGGATGTTGACCTCCTCCTGGAGGATGAGATGCAAATCCACATAGACGGTATTTTCCTCCGTTTCAATGCGGACCCCGTCGCCTGCTCCCCGTTTGAAGAGGCGGTTTACTCCGCCTGAAACGGGCGCGAGTCCGCTGACACCGCTGACCCCCAGTGCAGACAGGCGCACAATGGTGGTCAATACTTCGGGTGATACGGTTGTTTTACCTTGTGTTTCTTCCATGGAATTCTCCTTACATCATGGCCATGCCGCCATCCACGCCGAGGATTTGGCCGGTGATATACGCGGCTTCATCGGAGGCGAGAAATGCGGCGGCATAAGCGATCTCTTCGGGTTTGCCTTTGCGCGCAAGCGGCACCATTTTGAGCGCCGCTTCGAGGGTTTCAGGGGTCATCGCGTCAAGGATTTCCGTATCCACAAAACCCGGCGCAATGCCGTTGACGGTGATATTGCGGGCGGCGACTTCACGCGCAAGGGCTTTGGTGAAGGCGATCTGGCCGCCTTTGGAGGCCGAATAATTCGTCTGCCCGGGATTGCCCATCTGACCGGCCACCGAGGCGATATTGATGATGCGCCCAACGCGTTTGCGCATCATGTGTTTGACGGCGAATTTCGAGCAATTGAATGTACTTTTGAGGTTGGCGTCGATGACGGCATCCCAGTCTGTTTCGGGCATCATCATAATTAATTGGTCGCGGGTGATGCCGGCGTTGTTGACGAGGATACTTAGATCACCAAAGGTATCAATTGTGAATTTCACCAGGGCCTCGGCTTGTTTGAAATCTGAAACATCGGCTTGCGAGGCGGCGGCTTTTCCGCCTGCATCCTGAATTTTCTTGACCACCGCCTGAGCGGATTCGGAGGATTTGTTGTAATTGACAACCACCGCTGCGCCGCGGGCGGCAAGTTCGAGGGCGATGGCACGTCCAATTCCGCGGGAGCCGCCGGTGACCAATGCAACCTTATTCTCTAATGCTAAAGTCATAGTTTGAGTTCCTCTTCATTCTGTTGCCAAGTTTAATTGGAATTATACACTTGTTGAGACTCCAAGGCTTTCTTAAAACCTTTCGGGATTGTGTTTTAACCCGAAGGCCAGTCCCATGCCTCCCCCCAGCGCAATGACCGCCGCCGCTAAAAATGCATCCTGCCAGAATCGGATCGGGAAGAGGCGGATAAGGGTATCCGAATAATAGAAGAGCCAGGAGTCACCGGTAAAGAACAGGCTGTGAAACCATGAGAAAAATACCCAGAAGATATCCGGGTTCAGCAGGATGCCCGCGCCGGCAATCACGCCCAGCGAGACCGCCAGTCCGATCATCCACCAGCCTCCGCGCTGCAGGGCATTCGTATATTGCGATATCCATCCTCCGCGTACAGCGAGGACGGCAAGCAGAATTAGGATGGCAAGCGAGATATACCAAGCTCGCAAGGCTCCCTGCACAACTTCTTTGACATCCTGCATGTGATTAAGCTCGCGTTCCCCATACAGCGGACTGCCGTCTTCGAATTTTAAATCGCCAAGATAGGAAATATCCGCACCGTTGAGCAGATACTCCACAGCCAGCGGAGCCCATTGCAAACGATCCGCTTTGGTAAAACCGTACTCGTCCGCTGGGAAATATGGCAGATTGTATTCAATGGTAAAGTATACAGGTGTGAGCAGTATACGAAGCGCCAGCCCGATCAAGGCAAGTGGGGTTAAGAGGGAGACAAGGAAAGAGAGAATAGGGGTGAAATTAAGTTTGATCATTTTCATTGATAATGTCGCTACTGTAAATATTGCAGGCCGCCTTGCAGCACGAAGCTGACAACCATGCGATTGACAATCCACTCGATGGGCGCGAGATCATCGGTGAAGACAGTGGTAGTTTCGTAGCCTGGTTTCATATTGGCAACAGTGGATGCCATGGTGGTGACAAGCAGTGGATTGAGGCTTGTGTCTTGTGCCAGCCGTGTCAGATTGGCGGCGAAGTTCGCAGAGCTGGTCGGCTGCCTGGTGGCGAAGATCATCGTGTTCAATGTGCCGGGGATATCCATAATGTGAATGAACGGGAAGAGTTGCGCCATCGTGGTGGCGAGACCGTCTATCAGGCGGCGGTCGCCCGGGACCGAACCAACGTTGAGGGTCAGCACCCCATCCTCGGTTAGATGCGAAGCGCAAATCTCGAAGAATTCATAGGTGGTCATGTGCGGGGGAATATAGGGCGGGCGGTATGCGTCGATGGCAATGATGTCATATTGATTCTGGCTGCGATCAAGGTTGAGTCTGCCATCGCCGATATAGACATTCAAGTTCGGCATATTCATGTCGAAATATTTCCTGCCCACTTCCACAATTTTTTCGTCGAGTTCATATCCGTCTATGATCAGGTCCTCGCCGTATACGGCTGTGGCCTGGCGCGCGGCTGTGCCGGCAGCGAGACCGATGATCGCCATGCGCTGGATATCATCGGGCGAGCGGTTTGCATAAAAATATGGGCCGACCAAAAACTGTTCCCATGGGCCGTTGTAATAAAGCGCATCAGGATGATATATGGAATGAATGCCCTGCCCATCGTTCAAACGTAAAAGTGTATAGCCGTTGAGTTGCTGCACTTGTATGTAATTATAGGCAGACTCGGTTTCATAGACCTGCCCGGTATTATGCTTGAGCGACTGACCGGCGGAAAGGACGGCAATCACGGCCAGCAGGAGGGGCATCCACATGAACTTGAACATTTCTTTTCGACTGGCAAATTTTCCCAAACCAGCCAGCGCAACGAACAGCAAAAATAAGCCGAAAACCAAAAATGTTTTGGTTGTGCCAATGGTTGGAATCGTGACCAAAGTCGGCAGGAAGGTCCCGATGAAAGAACCGAGGGTGGAAATCGCATATATTTGCCCGGAGACCTGTCCAACCTTGGTAGCATCGTCCACACAGAGGCGGATCGCGTAAGGCGAGATCGCGCCCAGCAAGGTGATCGGGAGGATGAATAGAACTAACACGGCGACAAATGACCCGGCCAGGACGCCGACACTCAAGGCCTCAAACGCGCTCGCCGCGGACCTGAGGACCGGTCCAGCGATATATGGGACGAGGCCGATTGTGAATGCGCCCCAGGCCAGGATGCGATACATGGCGCCGGGCGTTGGGTTTTTATCGGCCCATTTACCGCCCAGGAAATATCCCAGCGTGAGATAGATCAGGATCAGCCCGATAATGCTGGCCCAAACTAAATTGCTGGTGCCGAAGACATTCCCGATCAAACGCCCGGCGGCGAGTTCCGCGGCGAGAGTGGTCATGCCGGAGACGAAGACTGTGAAGAGCAGGTAGCGTTTCATGATTGTTCCATTGAATAAGATGGGCGGATTATACTCGCGAGCAAGCTTTTTCCTGCAGTGTTGGTATTACAATAAAAATACTCCCCTCAACAGTGGAATTGCGCCCCGAAGGGGGCAAATCAATTAGAACTCAATTGCATTCAACAACTCTTTCAACGCGGACAACTCCTCTTTGGACAGGGTTACGCCCTTCCCCATTTTCTCCCTGTCCGGTGACCAATCGCGCAGGTCGTATTTCGGGTCGCGGTCGTTCCAACTGATCAGGTTGAGTTCCTTGGCCCA
>CAZEGE010000105.1:0-11036 GCA_964511765.1 uncultured Anaerolinea sp. | reverse complement strand
CCTCCCCTGCCCCACTGTGAAAAGAGTGAATGATTAATCGCGCATGTTGCAATACCTGCAACATGCCTCCCGTAAAGTGGACGCAAGAAGTACCTGCGAAATCCACAATACGGAGGCACCTACGGTGGCAAGACCAGCGAACGATAACCGCGCAGAACAGATTTATCGTAAAATAGAAGAGCATCCAGGGAAAAAGGCGGGCTTGATCGCACGCCTGTTGGGACTCAACCGCAGTGAAGTGACACGTTCCCTGCCCGCATTAGAAGATAAAGGTTTGTTGGTAAGTGAGGACGAGAAGGGTGGTTTATGGCCGTTTCGTAAAAACAACAATGAAAATGTTTGCAACGAAAATCAAAAACGTTGCGGAATTCATCGATGCTTTGTGCTATGCTGTTGCAAAGAAGTGAAACATCGTCCCGAAGGTTGGTTTGGGCATTTTCCAACTGCAAGGGAAAACCTTCGGGACGTTCATAATTGGGAGCCAAGATGAGCGGAATGACAAAAGCAGAACGACTGGAAGAAATGAAACGGCTTTATATCCAGCGCGCGTATTCGGATATTGAACTGGCAGAGCGGCTTGGCGTGGACCGTACTCTCATATACCGTGACCGCATTGAATTAACGGGCCAGTATCCGATTGAAAAGGATGACGAGGGACGTTATCACATCTCGCGCGCGAAACTGATCTCAGAGATCAAGGTCAATTTGCATGAAGCGCTCACCCTCTATCTCGCGGCGCGGAAAACGTCGCGTCAGACCCGTTTTCATCACCCACACGCAGCAAACGCATTGGAAAAACTCGCCGCTACTTTACGCCAGCCGATGACCGAGAAATTGCTCAAAGCGGCGGATAATGTATTGAAATACGAAAAAGACCCCGAACGCATCAAGATCATCGAGATTCTCGCACAGGCATGGGTGGAACAGAAAAAGGTGAGGGTTCGCTACCAGCCTTATGGCCTGGACGAATTCAGGAATCATGTCATCCATCCATATTTGATCGAGCCATCGATTTGGAGCGACAGCGTATATGTGATCGCGCACAGCGAAGTGGCCGAGAAGATCGTCCCCTTCAAAATTGACCGCATCGAATCAGCCTTCCTTTCAGGCGAGACCTTTGAAATCCCTGCGGACTTTGATGAACAAGTATTGCTCAAACACGCCTGGGGAATTTGGGTTGGAGATAAAGAACCTGTCACGGTGAAACTGCGCTTCAACAAGGAGGCGGCGAGGCGTGTAAAGGAAAGTATCTGGAATCCGCTGGAAAAAGTGGAGAATACCGAAGGCGGCGGCTGCATCTGGAGCGCGGAAGTTGCCGAGTGGCGCGAGATGCTTCCCTGGGTGCGCGGCTGGGGCGCGGATTGCGAGGTACTGGAGCCAGAGGGGTTGAGAAAGGAGTTGACTAGTGAGGCGGCGAGAATGGCTATGTTGTATCAAGTTGGAAATACATCATCATCTGCTTATCAACTCTTGTGGGCGAAGACAAATGATGAAAAAACACTTACACATCCGCTAATCTGTCATATGATTGACGTAGCGCAAGTAACACTAGCACTATGGAAACTTGTTCTTGCTGAAAGTATTCGCAAACAGCTTTCTACAGCAGTTGGATTGGATGACGATGACGCCGCACGAGTAGTGGCATTTTGGATAGGTTTGCATGACTTGGGTAAAGCAAGTCCCGTATTTCAGCGGCAATATGCGCCAGCAGTTGCTATTCTTTCAAAAGCAGGTTTAGATTTCGAGACTCAAGTTGGACAAATAAGTTGTCGTCACGATGTTATTACAACACAAGTCTTAGCAGAATTGTTGATATCAGAAACGGGTTTGGCAGGAGAATTATCAAATAGCGTGGCAATCACGGTTGGTGGACATCATGGTACATGGCCGACATCACAAGACTTGGATGCCTATGCAGCACCATCTCAGATTGGAAGCAGTAATTGGGATCGCGTTCGACAGGAACTTGTCCGTCGTCTAAAAGAAATATTGGATGTGCCTAGTGTCTCATTTGCACTGCGCACAGCAGAAGAAACCAATTCGTTTTGCACATTGCTAGGAGGGTTGACTTCGACTTCAGATTGGATTGGCTCTCAACAAAAATACTTTCCACCAACAGGAGAAGTCGCAAATCTCGAAAAGTATTGGCGAGATGCAGAACGAAATGCTCTACAAGCCTTACAAGAGACAGGCTGGATTGGCTGGCGACCACCTTCTACGGCAATTTCGTTTGGCGCATTTTGCAATGTGAAGCAACTGCGTCCGCTACAGGAAGCAAGTGTAGCTCTGGCAGAGAAACTTGATCAACCTGCATTGGTGATTATCGAAGTGCCGACTGGTGTTGGCAAGACAGAAGCTGCTTTGTATCTGGCTGACCATTGGGCGCGCACATTGCAACAACGCGGAATGTATGTGGCGATGCCTACTATGGCAACAAGCAATCAAATGTTCAAGCGTGTCCGTCAAATATTGGAAAGAAGGTATCCATCAGAATTGGTCAACTATCAACTTTTGCATGGCAATGCACTATTAATGGATGACGAACAAGTACCGCGATTAGTAAAAGTAGATAAAGGAGATGAACACAATATCGTGGCCGCTTTGGAATGGTTCACCAAACGCAAGCGTGGTTTGCTTGCCCCATTTGGAGTTGGCACAGTAGATCAAACTCTGATGGGTATTTTACAGACGCGGCACTTTTTCGTGCGTCTGTTTGGCTTGAGCCACAAGACAGTTATTTTTGACGAAGTTCATGCTTATGATGCCTATATGGACGAGTTGTTCTATCTATTACTGCGTTGGTTGCGGACTGTCAACGCATCGGTTGTCATATTGTCGGCAACGTTGTCAGATGTATCACGTCGTCGAATCCTTGAGGCGTACATTCCCAAATTAGAAGAAATGCCCATCGTTTCGTACCCCGCAATCACGTGGACATCTGACAATACGGTTCAAGTAATTCCGCTTAACGCAGAAACACGCACCGTTAATATAGAGTCGGTAGGACGCGATCCCGTTGAAATTGCACATCGGTTAGCAGACGAATTGAGCGATGGCGGATGCGCGGCGGTTATTTGCAACACGGTGCGTCGAGCACAAGAAATTTATCGAGAGATTGATGCCGCCAAGATTGTTCCTGAGGATGATCTGATTCTTTTTCATGCGCGTTTTCCCTGGGAACAGCGTGAAGCGATAGAGCGGGATGTGCTTGCGCGTTTTGGCAAACCTGAGAGCGGCGAGTTCCGCCCGCGTAAAAAGACAATTGTAGTTGCCACCCAAGTCATTGAGCAAAGTCTCGACTTGGACTTCGATTTGATAGTCAGCGACCTTGCACCGATAGACTTGCTCATTCAACGTATCGGACGTCTTCATCGTCATTCCGAGAATGACGAACATCGCCCCGTACGCCTGAAAGAAAAGCGTGTATTTATTGCGATACCTGAGATCGAAAATGGCACGCCCCAGCTTGAGCGCGGTGACACATATGTGTATGAAAAATATGTTTTGATGCGGTCTTGGGCAGTTTTACAACAACGAGGGAGTATCGCGACACCTGCCGAAACGCAGAAACTTATTGAAGCAGTTTATGGCGACGAGAGTCTATTGCCGTCAGACCTACCTGAATCATTTTCTCATGCTCTGACCAATGCAAGAGAGAAAATGGAAAACGCAGAACGCAAAGCCAAAAGCCAAGCACAAAGTAAACTTATTTCAATGCCCGACAATGACTTTATGCTTGAACAATCGAACGCGGGTTTGGAAGAAGATAATCCTGTTTTGCATGAGTATCGTCAAGCCGCGACGCGACTTGCACCACCGAGTATCACACTAATTTGTCTGTATACAACGCCGAATGGATTGGCCCTGAGCCAACAATTAGCCAGCCCAACAGTTGATGTGTCCCAAGAGCCAGATCGTGCAATGACGCGCTCATTACTCAATCGCAAAGTGGAAGTCGCAGATTACCGCGTGGTGAAATACTTTGCAAATCAAGAACCGCCAACAGGTTGGCGTAAAAATCCATGGCTGCGCTTTGCGCGCGTCGTTGATTTTTCAGAAGGAGGTGAGTACTTGCCCAAAGATGAAAATTGGAAATTGAGACTTGACTACAAACTCGGTCTGATTGTGGAGGATGTATGACACCATTATTTAATTTGCTGAATGAACGTTGGATACCCTGTATTCGCTTAAACGGACAAAGAGAGCTGCTCGGCTTGCGTGATGTGCTTGTCCAAGCGCACGACGTTCGTGAAATCTACAGCGATTCGCCCTTGACCGTCGCGGCATTGCATCGTCTGTTACTCGCAATCACCCATCGCGTGTTTGGTCCTAAAGATCGCAAAGTATGGGCTAGCCTGTGGGACAAAGGCAAATGGGATGAACGCGGATTAATTCGGTATTTCCAAGAATGTGAATCGCGTTTTTATCTTTTTGACGATAAGCACCCATTCTATCAGGTGGCAAAGTTCGCATCTGACAAAGATCCAAAGCCTCAGCCGCTTTCACAAATGTCACTTGAATTTAGTTCGGGCAACAATATGATGCTTTTCGATCATAGTTCTGATTCAATGCCTCAGGCAGTGGCACTTGCCGATGCAGCGCGGCGCCTGGTTACAGTTCAGGCATTCACCATTGGCTTTGGCATCAGCCACAAATTTAAGCAGGAGACCTTCCATTTTCGTGATGCTCCGTGCGCGCGTGGTGCACTATTCTTGGTAGAGGGCAACAATTTGTTCGAGACACTGCTTCTAAGTATGCGCCCATATCCCGATATTCGATCGCGCTTGTCAGACGACATCAAGGAAGACAAGCCAGCATGGGAAATGAACGATCCTTTCAAGCCAAAGCGAGACAAGCCTTTGGGATATCTCGACTATCTGACCTGGCAAAGTCTTCAAATCAAGTTGGTCAAAGATAAGGCAGATCAAGTTGTTGGAGTCCAACGTAATCAGGGCTTAGGGATGGACAAAGGCACCGTACTTGACCCACTCAAGAGTTATCGTACAGATAAGAAAACGGGTGAACCGATTGTGCGTGGCTTCAATCCCGAACGCGTGTTGTGGCGTGACAGTGTAGCGTTATTCCAAGTAACGGATACTGACACGCGTGATACGCCAGAGAATTTCAAATTACTATCTGATCTTGTACGCAAGAAAGTATTAAAACGCGAACAGCAATTCCACTACGCGGCAATTGGTATCACAACACAGGAAGGTCAAGCGCGTAATGTTTCACTCTGGCGTTACGAGCGAATGCCACTGCCTCTTGCGTATTTGGACGACCCAACTAACATCGAGCGATTACGAAACGCGCTTAACTTGGCAGAAGGAGCTCATTGGCAATTAACAGACGCACGAGATTGGTTTGCGTGGTTGTGGCTCAAACCTAATGGATACGAGCATTTCAACGAATGGCAAAAGTCGACTGATTATGCAAAACGCAATGACAATGCCAGTTTCACTGCGTTGCAGGATCGCCTGACTGTATCGCAACGTTTCTGGTGGCGGCTTGACCAGCCTTTCACGAAAATTATGCCGAGACTGGCACAGGATTTGGCAGAGGCACAGCAAGCAATTTTGGAATGGCGAGAGGTACTCAAACGAACCGCGCGATCAGCACTGAATGAAATCACAGATGGGCTTGAAGAATCGCCGCGTACGTTCCGAGCAATTGCCAAAGCTCAAGAGCAGTTGGAACGCGGCTTGGGTTTTGCATTGAAAATTCAGGAAGGAGGTCAACCATGACGAAAGAGGAACGGGAACGATTGATAAAACGCTTGGAAGAGTTGCGTGATAAGGAAAACCGTGCGGCATTAGCAACACTTCGACGCGCTTTGAGCGGACAGCCCGAAGATACACTGCGCGCGTTTCAACATATTGGGTATTCATTGCCATCGCGCGAAGATGATCAGGATACGGGCATTTTGATCGGCGCACTCTTTGCTCTGCATCCACGCGAAGGTGGAGGAGGCAATATGGGAGATCACGTTGCAGCATTGCGGCGCGCCGACGAAAACAAAATGCAATCTGCTGAACGCTGGTTCACCGCGCTGATTACATCACACCGCGACGATTTACCCACCGCATTGAGGCAGGTTATCAGCTTGCTGGAAAACGGACAGATTCCAGTCAACTGGGTGCAATTGCTTTACGATCTTGATTACTGGGATCATGAGCAACATTTCGTTCAGCGTCAGTGGGCATCTGCCTTTTGGCAAACATAAGAAATATAAAAACTGAATCTTTCAAACAAAAAGGAGACACTACCATGTTTATCGAACTGCACACAATCCAGAGTTTTGGACCCACAAATCTCAATCGCGACGATCTCAACAACCCAAAAGAATGCCTATTTGGAGGCGTGCGCCGTGCACGTATTTCATCTCAGTGCATCAAGCGCGCCGTGCGTGAGCATCCCTTGTTCGCGCAAACCACTCAAGTTGACAACGCCACGCGGACGCGCTGGATCAGCAACTTAATCCGCGATGGTTTAAAAGACAACGGCAAACCTGACGACGAATCAAGCAATGTGGCAATTGCTTTTGCCCGAGCGTATGCTGTAGACATGGATTCCAAAAACAAGGGGAAGACCAGTGTTTTGGTCTATATTAGCCCATCAGAAGTGAACGACGCGGTTGTAATGTTGATTGATGAGTGGAAGAAGAAAAGTCCATCCGAAGAAGCAATTGGTAAAATCGTTGCTAATCTAATCAAAAACTACGAAAAGACCACAAGTGCGCCTGACATCGCATTGTTTGGGCGCATGCTGGCGCAGAAACACGAAACAGGCATTGATGCGGCTTGCCAAGTCGCACATGCCATTTCAACACATGCAGTCAAAAGGGAGACCGACTATTTCACTGCTGTAGATCAACTCAATCCCGATGATACTGCAGGTGCTGGTATGGTCGGCTACCTTGACTTTAATAGCGCGTGCTATTATCGCTACGCGCGGATTGACTGGCAACAACTCGTCACAAATTTAAAGCAAGATCGGAAAAGGGAGAAACCAAACGCGGATGAAATTGCACTGGCGCGGCGCACGGTCGAAGGTTATTTGCGCGCATGGGAGGCCGCAACGCCAACGGGGATGAAAAACAGTCACGATAATAATGGGCGCCCTGCGCTCATGTTGGGTATCGTGCGTACTGATGGAGTTGGTTGGTCTTTAGCAAATGCGTTCGAGCGCCCTGTGCGTCCACTATTCCAAAATGGTTGGGAGGGCGGCTATATCATTCCATCCGTTCGAGAAATGGATAAGTATTGGGGCTGGCTCTGCCAGATATATGGATCCACGCAGCTCAAACGCGTGACTACTCTGGTACTTGATCCAACGTTGTCAGAGAGCGAAGAAACATTAAAATACCTCAAGCCATCCCTGGTTGAAAGCAAGAAAGCGCAAGGCTCCAATCTTGACGCGTGGGTCGAGGAAATCACGACTGCGCTGACAGATGGGAAGGAGAGCTCATGAATGTTTTGCTTATCCGTTTGATGGGACCTATGCAATCGTGGGGCTTGCAGAGCCGATTTCCTGAGCGGGATACAGGATTAGAGCCATCTAAAAGCGGCGTCATTGGCTTGCTGTGTGCCGCACAAGGAAAATCGCGGGATGATATAAACGCAGTACAAGAACTAGCAGAACTCAAAATGGGTGTGCGTGTTGATCGTCCAGGTACTTTGCGTTACGATTACCACACTGCACAAAATGTACGTGAAGCCAACGCAAAGTATGTCGACCTGAGCGCAGGCAAAGGTGTACGTGATAGCGTCTCGCGTCGTTTCTATCTATCAGATGCCGCGTTTCTCGTCGGATTGGAAAGTGATAACTTGTCTTTGCTCACGCGATTGCAAGACAAGTTGCAGAATCCACATTGGGCACTGTATTTGGGACGCAGGGCATTTGTGCCATCCACGCCGATTCATCTGAAAGACGGATTGCGCGTTAATCAAAATTTGGAAACAGCTCTAAAATCCTTTCCATGGCTAAAACGAAAACTGCAAGAAGACTCAGCCCAATTACGTGTTGTGCTTGAAGACGAAAATGGTGATCAAGTTCGCCCAGATCAACCATTGTCGTTTGCACGAGTCGAAAATCATTGTGCGCCGCGTCGCGTCAAAACCGATTACTGGGAAGCACCTCACGAACTCTTACAGGAGGTTTCCTAATGTACCTCTCCCGCCTCGTCCTCAATCGTTCGCGTACGGCAATGCTTTGGTTATCCAATCCATATCGCGTGCATCAACGCTTGATGATGGCTTGCGGCAATGACCCTCGCCTGCTCTTCCGCATCGAAACGGATGAGCAAAAATCACAGATACTTGTGCAAACCCATAATGTGCCCGCGTGGAATAAAGCGTTTGGTGAGTTGGATGTTCTTCTGCACGAACCTGAACACAAAGCGTTTAATCCTACACTTGTCAACGAAGGACTTTACCGTTTTCGTCTTCAGGCAAACCCGACTGCCAAGAAAACATTCGAAAAAGATGACGGCGAAAAGCATAAGACACGATTAGGCATTTTCAAGGAAGCTGATCAAATCGAGTGGTTAAAGCGCAAGTTCTCCGAATCAGGCGCGGAGTTAGTGAACTGGCGTGTCAACCCGCACGGCATGATTTATAGCCACAAGAGCCCGCAAAAAGATAAGCAGACACAAGTCCATTATGCGGTTTTGTTTGAAGGGATACTCAAAGTGATCAATTCAGAACAATTGCTTCAATCTTTGCAAACTGGAATTGGTCCTGCTAAAGGTTACGGCTTCGGCCTGCTCTCTCTGGCACGCACATAAGTGATGTCATTGCGAGGACGCACTTGCTCTTGCCCGAAGCAGTCCCCTTGTAAACGGGAGATTGCTTCCCTTCGACAGGCTCAGGACAGGCGCCGGGGAGAGCGCCGTCTCGCAATGACGCGAACGACTTGTACCTTAACAACCGAATAATTTCCGCATGTCACTCTGAGCGGAGCGAAGAGTCTCATGGCTAGGCAAAAAGGGCGAGATGCTTCGTCGCCGCTTCGCAGCTCCTCAGCATGACATGTTATTTAAAAGGAGGCTTTCATGCAAGATTTACACGGATTACCCAAGTTGCGTGACAGCCTTTCGTATCTCTACGTTGAGCACGCAGTGATCGAACAGGCTGGGCATGCAATCGAACTATGGCAAAAAGAAGGACGCACGCTTGTCCCAGCCGCATCGCTGTGTGTATTGATGATGGGGCCTGGCACAAAGATCACCCATGCCGCCGTGAAAGTTTTGGCAGAAAACGGTTGCAGCATGTTATGGACAGGCGCAGAGATGACAAAATTTTACGCGCAAGGGTTGGGCGAAACGCGTAAGGCGTATCATCTTTTACATCAAGCCGAACTCGCCTGCAATCCCGTCAAGCATACCCGCGTCTGTATTCGTATGTATCAAAAGCGATTTGACAAAACGCTTGACCCATCGCTTACCCTTCCACAAATTCGCGGCTTCGAGGGTGTGCGTGTGCGCCGCGCATATAAAGTGGCAAGTGAAAAATACGGCGTGCAATGGCATGGGCGCATCTATGATCGTTCCAATTGGGGCGGCAGTGACCCGATCAATCGCTCGCTCTCCGCGGCAAATGCCACGTTGAATTCCGTCTGTCATGCGGCGATTGTCTCTGGCGGTTACTCCACCGCCATTGGGTTTGTCCATACGGGCAAACAACTCTCTTTCGTTTACGATGTCGCCGACCTTTACAAAGCCGATCTCACCATCCCGCTTGCATTTTCAATTGTGGCTGAAAGCAATGAGAACATAGAAAAACGCACCCGCATGGCTTGCCGCGAAAAATTCCGCGAGATCAAATTGCTCGACAGGATTCTGCCCGACATTGACAGCATTCTTGAAGTCAAAGATGAACCGATCAACGAACTGCTTGATGTGGACGCAGACCCTGCGCTTCCTACCGACCTGTGGCCTGATCTTGCCCAAGAGGGAGATTACCCAACATGATGATGATCGTCCTGCAAAACGTCCCCAAAAAGCTACACGGCGAACTCACTCGCTGGATGCTGGAACCCTCCCCAGGGGTTTTCATCGGTCATGTCTCTGCCCGTGTGCGTGACTTCCTCTGGGAAAAATGCAACGCAGAATGTAAGAATGGCGGAGTAGTGCAAGCGTGGAATACAAACAACGAGCAACACTTCACCATGCGTATGGACGGCAACACGAAACGCTCCGTCGTGGATATGGAAGGCCTGCAACTGGTCTACATACCCAACAACACTATTCCACCTACCAAAACAGAAGCCAATCCTGAGGCTGAGCTGCCAAAAGCCCCTTAAAGCCCTCTTTTTTTACGTTAAAATAAGGGTATTCCCCACACACGTGGGGATGAACCGCGTATGGAGATGTGTGATGAAACATGCTGATGCGTATTCCCCACACACGTGGGGATGAACCGAGGATTGCGGATGCGCTGGAAAGCATCGAAGATGTATTCCCCACACACGTGGGGATGAACCGCCTGCACCACAAATCCGAAAGAGCCTTCTGGCCGTATTCCCCACACACGTGGGGATGAACCGTGCTGCGGCAGGCAATCGAAGGTTCGATATGACGTATTCCCCACACACGTGGGGATGAACCGCCTTTGGAGTGAAATAGAGGTGAGCAGATGACGTATTCCCCACACACGTGGGGATGAACCGAAGAACACCGTTTCTACGTCTCGCTGATAGAGAGTATTCCCCACACACGTGGGGATGAACCGTTCGCCCTGATCCGTCTACTGCAAATTCAACAGTATTCCCCACACACGTGGGGATGAACCGTAGTGGCAAATCAAATCGGACAGATTGCCAACCGTATTCCCCACACACGTGGGGATGAACCGCCCGTCGTCTCAGCCATTGCAATCGTGTAGGAACGTATTCCCCACACACGTGGGGATGAACCTGAGCAAAAGCCTTCGACAACGAGGATGTATTCGTATTCCCCACACACGTGGGGATGAACCGGAAGGCGACTTCCTGCCGATGAATAGGGAAGCGTATTCCCCACACACGTGGGGATGAAC
>CAZEGE010000104.1:0-11063 GCA_964511765.1 uncultured Anaerolinea sp. | reverse complement strand
CCAAGTTCCGCGCCGCGCGCCGCATGTGGGCAAGGATCATGCGCGAACGGTTCAAGGCGGGTAAGCCAGCCAGTTGGCAGTTGCGTTTCCACACACAGACCGCAGGCTCCACGCTCACCGCACAACAACCCGAAAACAATGTTGTGCGCGTCACTCTCCAGGCTCTGTCCGCCGTCCTCGGCGGAACACAGAGTCTGCACACCAACAGCATGGACGAAGCCTTGTGGCTGCCGACCGAAAAATCGGTTCGCGTGGCGCTGCGTACCCAGCAGATCATCGCCTACGAGTCGGGCGTGGCTGATTCGGTGGATCCGCTGGCGGGCTCGTATCTGATCGAACATCTGACCGACGAGATCGAAAAAGGCGCGCTCGAGTACATCGCCAGGATCGACGAGATGGGCGGCGCGCTGCAATCCATCGAACGCGGCTACATGCAGAACGAAATTCAGAACGCCGCCTATGCCGCCCAGCAGGAGATCGAGCGCAAGGAACAGATCGTGGTGGGCGTCAATCAATTTCAGGTGGATGAAGTTCTCACGTTGGAACGTTTGCAGGTTGACCCAGCGATTGAGTTGGGTCAGCGGGAGAAGTTGAAGAAGTTGCGGGAGACGCGTGACGGGGGACGGGTGACGGAGTTGCTCGGAAAACTGGAGAACGTGGCACGTGGCACGGGGAACTTAATGCCGTTGTTCATTGAGTGTGTGGAGAATGACATCACGCTAGGCGAGATTTGTAATACTTTACGCCAAGTCTGGGGAGAATATGTTGCTGAAGGTTTTTGACCCCCTCCCAGCCTCCCCCAAATCCGACGATTTAACCATCGCATGTTCAACCCAAATTTTTTCTCGTCGGATTTGGGGGAGGTGCCCGCAGGGCGGTGGGGGCTGGCGAGTACGTGGCACAGGGGTTTTAGATTTATAATTAGAAGGGACTTGGAGGTTGCCATGACCCTTTTAGAACAAATCGAAGAACAATTGAGCGCCTTGCCTCCTGAAAAACAGAGTGAGGTATTGGATTTCATCGCGTTTCTGCAACAGCGTGCCAATGCCTTGCAACCCGTAAAGGGCCGCTCACTCAAAAAGCATAACGCCTTCGGCTCGTGGAAGGATCGCAAGATTGATGCGGTCAAGTATCAACAAAATCTGCGCGCCGAATGGAGAATTTAATGATCGCGGTCTTCGACACGAATATCGTGATTGATGCGCTCAACGGGGTCACCGAAGCCGACGACGAATACAGCCGTTACGAGCGTGTACTGATCAGCCGTGTCACATGGATGGAAGTATTGATTGGCGCAGATGGTGACGACTCTGAGTTGCGCGATTTCCTGGAAACCCATTTTGAGATCATCCCACTTGATGATCGGGAAGAAATAATCGAATCAACCCCACTACCAACTGACAGCGGAGATATGTTAGAAGGTTACTTCATGGAAAGTTATTGTTTTGTTGAAACCGAACAGGTATAAATTAGATTTGGGGTAAACCATCATACTTGAGTGAAGTCCGCGGCAGAAATGGCGGGAGAATGAGGGAACAACCTCACCCCCAGCCCCTCTCCATTTGGAGAGGGGAGCCGCGCCGTTGCCAGCCATATCACCTCCTTGTGGGGCATCGTCCCCTTGCGGGATGATGTCCGCGGGGAGGTGGGTCACGGTTAATCAGACTTTCGTTGAGACATGTCAGGATTTTCAAGGGGTATAATTTGGGTAGGAAAATCACTATGGTCAAATTACCTGCACGTATTGAAATTAATCCCAAAGTTATGTTGGGGAAACCTGTCGTTAAAGGGACACGTATTCCTGTTTACTCTGTGCTTGAACTATTGGCAGAGGGCGTTGCTGTCGAACAGATTATAGAAAAACATTATCCATCATTGAAAAAAGCAGATATAAAAGCCTGCATAAAATACGCTGTTAATCTGATCGATGCTGAATGGAAAATGCGCCGACCTGAAATTGACAAAGGTAAAGTAAAGATTGCGCCAAGCTTTGACGCTCCACTGGCAGAATTTGGCGATAAAAAAGTGGGTGAACAGTCCGCAAGTTATGCGGTCAAGAAATCCAAGTCCAAATCAAAAGCTAAATCCAAGGACTCTTTTCCAAATATTGAGATAGTTCAGTCTACAGGCGGCAAAAGCGCTGTGATTCGCGGCACGCGTATCTATGTGCGAATTTTGGTCGGCTATTTGCAGATCGGGGAAACGCCCGAAACAATTGTGAATGAAATCATTCCACATATCACTTTGCCTCAGGTGTATGAAGCCATGCAGTATTATTTTGTCCACAAAGCGGAAATAGATAAAGAACGGGAAGAGAGTACAGAAGAAGCCTCACGTAATATGATGCGAAAAAGACTTGGTGAGAAAAAATATAAGGAAATTACTCGCGGATGAATAAAGAGATGGGGAAAAACCCTCCTAAACTTCTCCTTGATGAACACATTTGGTCTTATCTTGCAAAAATCCTGCGTGAGCAGGGTTTTGATGTTATCCATGTTAATGAAGTTGATTTGGACGCCACGCCTGATGAGAAAATTATGGAATATGCCGCTGGCGAACATAGAGCGGTTGTGACGTTTAATGTTAGAGATTATATTCCGCTCGCGATTCAATATTATGAAGATGGAAAAGAACATTATGGAGTTGTAGTATCCAAAGAAATTTATCATGGAGAACTTAAAAGGCGGGTAACGAATCTTTTGGAAGGTTTTACTGCGGAAGAATTGATGAACGCTGTAAGGTATTTATAGTCCGCCGCAGGAATGGCGGGAGAGCGGCCCCTCCGCCCTAGCGGGCACCTACCACTCGCTGCGCTTCGGGTACGATGTCCCCCAAATGGGACATGTTGCACTTGGTTAACACAAAAAGTTTTTCTGTCCCATTTGGGGGAGGAATTTGGGAGGTATAATTTCGTGAAAATATGAAACTCCCAAGCAAATCCCATGCCTATGTATCAAAAAGCTAAATCACCGACTATTTGCTATCAGAGACTCATATCGTTGGGAGATCCAAAGCCAAATTTTTTCGGTCATTTGGTTTTGATGAAACGAACGTCAACCAATTCGAGCAAGGGCTTATTCACATCGCCCAAACAGACTTGGTTGCCGAGATTACCGAAACGATTTATGGCAAAAAATATGTAATTGACGGAGAATTGAAAACACCAAGCGGTGATATGGTTCACCTGAGGACAGTTTGGATTATTGAAATTGGCGATGATATTCCAAGGTTAGTAACCGCTCATCCGCTGGATTGGAATAGGAGTAAGAAAATGTTTAACGAACTTGAAACTGTGGTTTTAGCTCACGACCTGAAAGACCATAATCTCACGCGCGGCGATGTTGGGACAGTGGTTCATTGCTACGCGGGTGGAAAAGCATATGAAGTGGAATTTGTCACTGGCGAAGGAAAAACCATCGCGGTTGTCACACTTGAGAAATCAGATATTCGTCCAATGCAACGTCAGGAAATTTTGCATGTCCGCATGTATGCGGTGGCATAGAAAACGATCATGCCCATTCGTGTCGTAAGTGAAAGACAAGCAATTCAAGAAGCGGCTCAAGTGTTAATGATGCACATGAGTGCCGCTAAAGCAACGCGCTTCCGGGCATCCTGGCAGGTTGGCGAAGGCCTGATTACCTCGTGATTCGGGAACAATTGTTTGCGAAGGAAACCGTGAAATCCCTTTACAAGCAAATAGAAGAATTTCAAAAAAAGAAAAGCAAGAAGTAATTTTAATCGGAGTCGAAAGGCTCCGATTTTTGTTTGTGTATGTCCGCGGCAGGAATGGCGGGAGAGCCCCCTCCGCCCTAGCGGGCACCTACCACTCGCTGCGCTTCGGGTACGATGTCCCCCAAATGGGACATGTTATTTAGGATAGACATAAAAAGTTTTCCTGTCCCATTGGGGGGAGGCTGGGTGGGGGCGGTTTTTGCAATAGACTCAATGAAGTGATGATAAACTCGGGAAAAGAAAATCATGCCGCCAAAACGATCCAATCCCAAAATCATGCACCGCGCTGGTGAATTAAGGAAAGAGCCCACTCCTGCCGAAAGGAAACTGTGGGCATATTTACGCGGGGACAAATTGAACGGGGTGAGCTTTAGACGTCAACACGCTATTGGGAATTTCACTTCGACACGGTGAGCGAAAGACGAACCGTCAGTACAGGCATTGTTGACTTTGTTTCAGTCAAAAACAAACTGATTATCGAGCTTGACGGAAGTCAACACCTTGAGCAAGCGGAATATGATGTTGAGCGAAGCAAGTATTTTGAGTCGCAGGGGTATAAGGTGATCCGCTTTTGGAATAATCAGGTGGAGAATGATATTGGGGGTGTCATCCGCGCAATTGAGGTGGCGCTAAGTGAAAATTATGGTTGGCTGAAAAATAAAACTTCCGAATTTCTGCATCAGAAGTTTTATCGCGTTTACTTTGTTTCAAATAAAGAACGAGGCAATTCTGACTGTCGGATGATCCCCAATAAAGTTCCCGTTCTCAATTCGTCATGGTCAGGCACCGGAATAGTCACAGTTGAATTTCTAATTTGCTTTTGCATGATGATGTGACTGCCTTTTTGGCGCACTTTTTTAAATCCATTTTGCGCCAAAATCTTACCCATTTCCCTGCCTGAGAGTACGCGTAACTTGGGCATGTTACGCTCTTGCGGATGGTTTTGCTTTCAGATTTCGCACAACAGGCATCAGCGGCATAATATACGTTTCTGTCTTAAGTCGTCTTTTGATTTCGGAAGGAGAAGCTACTTCCAAAAATAACTCCACTGCTTCCAGTAAATTTGCGCGTGCATCTTCGATGGTTATTCCCTGACTCACCACATCCACTTCGGGACAAGTCGCAACAAACCAATCATCATCGCGTTCGATCACAGCAGTTAGTTGAAAGGATTTTGTGCTCACAATATTTCTCCAATTCCTGACGTAATTATACGCTAACTTTTTGTGCGCTTGGCTGGGTGGACAGAAAAATGGGAGAAAACTTGAAGTGTCTCATCTGCACAATGCCAATCATAATGTCCACGTCCCACAAGGGTATGATATCCCATAAGAGTATGACGTGGGTATGGTCGCAGTTAATCAATCTCTTGCGAGGAACCTGTCAGGTTTTTTTCAAGGTGTATAATTTGACCAAGAGACAGGAGACCTACCATGACCCGAACATTTACTGCTGTAATCCATAAAGAAGATGAATGGTATGTGGCAGATTGCCCCGAAGTGGGAACGGTCAGCCAGGGCAAAACTGTTGAAGAGGCTGTTACAAATCTTAAAGAAGCAAACGAACTCTATCTGGAAGAGCTCCCTTTGCCAGAAACCGATCATCCGTTTTTGACGACCTTTGATGTAGCTATTTATCCCTAATTTGCCACATCTGTCCGGGAAGGAAATCATCCATGCGTTGGAACGACTTGGTTTCGTTCAGGCCTGTTAACGTGGAAGTCATGTAGTGATGAAAAAGTCTACACCTGAGGGAAATATTGGTTGCGTTGTGCCTTTGCACAGCGAAGTTGCTGTTGGTACACTGCATAGCATTCTCAAATAAGCAAAAGTATCGCCAGATGAGTTTATAATAGTTGTGAAGTAATCGGAGTCAAAAGGCTTCGATTTTGTCTATTCACATCCGCGGCAGGAATGGCGGGAGTGAAGCAAGTATTTGGAAGCGCAGGGGTATAAGGTAAGTCGATTTCGGAATAATCAGGTGGGGAATGATATTGCGGGTATCCTTCGCACAATTGAGGTGGCGAACAAAAAGAGAAACTAATTTTGAGTAGGACATTAATCAATCACGAATTTGATACTCCGACCCCTTTACCTGCTTCCATCGCCAATGGATTGCACGAACGCGTCCACAACCGCAGGATCGAATTGTGAACCGCTATGCTTTACCAGTTCAGCGATTGCCTCTTCATGACTGCGCGCCTTTCGATAGACACGCTCGTCTGTGATGGCGACATATGCATCCACCACCGCCAGGACCCGGGCGCCCATGGGGATCTGCTCCCCTTTTAATCCATACGGGTAGCCACTGCCGTCGAATTTCTCTTGGTGGGCCATAATAATCGGGGCGACGTTGACCAATTTAGCTACCGGCGCAATGATATCGGCCCCTATTTTTGGATGGAGTTTCATTAAATCCCATTCCTGGCTGGTAAGCGGTCCCGGTTTCCTAAGAATTTCATCCGGTATGCCGATCTTCCCGATATCGTGGAGAGCGGCTGCCAGACGAATTGCCTCGATTTGATTTTCATCTATTCTAAGTTTTTGACACAGGGAATCGGTCAACGCAGCCATGCGCTGACTGTGGTCCTGTGTATAGGAATCGCGGGCATCCAATGCTTTCGCTAGGGCCAGCACCGTTTGTACGAATCCTTCTTCCAACTGTTCATAAAAGGTGGCGCGTCGAAGGGCGCTTGCAGCCTGATCTGAGATTGCATTCACGAGTTTCAGTTTGTCAGGATCAAAAGGCTCGCGCGAGGTTCTACGAGTCTCTCCCAGGACCAACAGCCCGACAAGTTCATCACCCACCAGGAGCGGAGAAATGCACAGGCTATTCGCAAAATCAAGAAAAAGATCATGGCGGTCCTTCTCATTAAAGGAGTCATCCCACTCCAGAACAAGGGGTTTACCAAGGCTAATTGCCCTTTGGTAATATTTCTTTGTGGATAAAGGTTCGATCTTTCCAATGCCCAAATCGTTTTCCATATCGCGGATCGGATAGGCGGTCCGGCAGAGGAAGCCCCCTCCTTTTTCAAGGGTCAGGATGCGAACAAAGGTGGTATGGACACTCTGAATGGTATGTTGGGCGATATTGTTTAATACAGTTTCCACGTCATTGGAGACGACCAGGATACGCGCCATTTCATACAAGGTGTCCAATTCTTCGCGACGATGCTGCTCGGCGGTGTACAGGCGTGCGTTTTCAATGGTCACCGCAACCTGATTCGCGAGAGTGGTCAATGTGAGTTGATCGTCCTGTGAAAAACCCTCCTCCGAGCGTTTCGCCCCAAGAGCGAAGATACCCACTAGTTCCCCTTTGACTCTCAGTGGGATAAAAAGCTCTGCCTCGATCTTTTCCAATTCATCCCTCTCCCGTCCCCAGAGAGCCTTGAATTGAGGTGCCACATTCACGTCATGCCGAGTGAGCAGTTGATTGTGACTGGAGAACCACAGCACGATAGGATGGTTTTTACTCAAACTGATCATTAAATTGGACGCCATTCCCTTTTGGGCAGTCAGGAAATAATCTTCACTCTCCTCACGTTTGAGAAAAAAGGCTGCTTTATTAATATGCAGGATTGTGGTGGTCTCCTCCAAGATTAGATTCGTGATGATGTCGAGGTTCAAAATGGAAGCCGCCTGGCTGCTGAGCCGCTGCAGCATCAAGCCCGAGTTATATTTTTCCCGGAAGAACAGCCGGTCGATCCAGGATTGGGCTTTATCACGCAGCGGCTGCGCTATCAAGGCTGTCAGGACAGCCACAATGAGGGAAAGGATAAAGATCCCTGTGCCGGAATAGTGATTGAAGAGCCTCAAGGCAAGGGAGATGACCAGGAAATAGCCCGTACCGATGAGGACTGTGGGGATGGAATAGAGCAGGCCTTTGCGGATTACCACCCGAATATCCAGGAGGTTGTGACGCAGGATAGCATAGGCGATGAGCAAAGCACTCAGCCCGTTACCTGCAATATCAATAGGATACCTGCCTAAGGGAGTGAAATTAACCAAGGTAAAGGTGATGACCAGTACCAGACCACTTATCAAGTAACGAAGTCGATTTCTTAGATGCGGGTCATCCGAGGTCCGATAGCCGCGCATAAGCTGGATCAGACTATAGAAGTAGAGACCATAACCGGGACCGACGACGAACACGAACGGGGGAGCGAATTCATAACTCAGTACACCCGCCTGCATAGAGGCGGAGACAATCACCCAATTAGTGAACATAGTGATCGTCATGGCTGCGGCGGCATACAAATAGACCAAGATCGCCCAGCGCCAGCGGCGACCCAATGCCGCCTGTGTAAATCGAAATAAGGCAACCATCGACCCGATTGCCGGTACAAGCATCAACCGAAACTCGACGACCACATCTCCATTATCAATCAGCACCAGGAATGCACCCAATGACCAGAACAGCATGGTCAGAAGATACTCTCTGAAAGCCCTTCGCTCCTGGATCTGCGATAAGGATTTGGAACGAGCCACCGCGAGGAATAGACCCCCGTAGAGCAGGACTGCCAAAAGTGGTATCAGTGCGATCGGTTCCCAGTGCATACTGTTGAATTACTCCTGTCCAACTTGGAGCAAAAGTTCCATCACATTATCCGGTGGTTGCATATGAGTAGGTTTCAAATGAGCCAGGTCAGAACCTGCACGCTGTCGGGCCTCCATGTACCGCTTAAAAGAATTATTCGCCAACCGCGTCACTTGCAGGTGACCGCTTCCAAGAATGGATTCAAGGTCTGTAAAATCCGAATTGGCTTGCTGTAAGGCAGCCTGGATCAAAGGCTTTAACTGCTCAGAGGAGGTCTCATCCGATTCGCCGAGTTCAATATACAAGTGCAGGATAGGCTCGCTCCCCTCATGTTCCTTCCGTGCAGTCCAATCCACGTATTTGATCTTTGAAGCCTCGATTACCTGCCAGATCAAACTTTCAGTCAATCTCGTGAATCCTCCCAGATCGATGATGTCATCCGCCCGGGAATAAAACCGAACCTGGGGAAGATCAATATCCAATTCCTCATCACGCAACGAGATCACTTCAAAAAGGTCACTGACCCGGTAACGGGTGAACACCCCTCCGAGAAGATTGGTGAAAACCAATTCATAAATGCCCGGCTGCAATTCATTCGCTAGGACCGTCGATGGTTGATACCCAGGGTCCTGCTTGTTCTTTAAGTGTTCTTCGTATGGGATGAACTCGAGGAAGTCACAATCCGGGAAAAAGGTCATGCCTTTGAAGTTCCAGGCTTGCATAGCCATATTTCCTCCTTCCGTGCATGCATATCCTTCCAGGGGTTCCCTGCCCCAATAATGTTTGATCCGTTCCCGGTAAATGTCGATATCTGTTCCCCCACTCATGATACCCTGGAGCTTCCATATATCCCGGGGTAATACATTTCGTTTGTTTAATTTGGCTTTAACGAACCCCCCCAGCAACCTGAACATCACACTTGGACGCAGCATTTCAGGAGAGAGTTTGATCTTCCCGGAACCACTTTCAAAACGCTCCCCGGTTTTGGCAAGAATACTGGACATGCCGTAGAAATAATCCAGGCCTGTGCCCATCGCCAGTTTAAACCCTTCTGCGATTCGTTCGCCGAATTCCATTTTCTCTCCGACTTCGAGTGAGGGGACAAATGCGACTTCCAACTGATCAGCCACTGAATGAGTGATAAGGCCAGATATGTAAGGAGGAGGTGCTGTCCCAAGAAGAATAACATTGCCCGGATGCAGGTTGACTTCTCCTTTTCTAGTGCAGGAGGCCAGGATCATTGCGCCAATTGCTACTTCCCCCAGTGAGTCATACATCCTTTTGGAGTAAGGTACCCATTTGGTTGCATATTCCCCTGAACGCCCGGATGTATGTGCCCAAGCGTAGGGTTCAACAGGCAAAGAATCCGATCTCTTTTCCTTCAAGTACGGCTCATAATCAAGGTAAGTTGTCAGAGGAACCCTGCGACGAAATTCCGCTACACTGGTAGGCGTTTTTTCTCCGATCAGTTTCCTTCCAATCTCACTCCCACTCAGAAAACCTATCTGCTCCATCAAAAGCCGTTCCTGAATCTTCATGAATTCATCGAGCTTGAGGCCGAGGAAACCGCAGAATTTTGTCCAGATTTCATCATTTCTTCCCTGCCTTATAAGATCAATTGTTGTCGACATGTCCTTCTCCTTTTATCATCTGGGGTTAATATGATTTTACGGCTTCCAAAACAAGCGGAGCGGGGATCCAAAAATGTTTTGATGAGAGTTCGGTGATTCGAATATCTATGAACCCAAGCTCAGAAAGGATCAATTTCCATTCATCCGCTGTACGAATGTTTGAAACTGCAGCTGCTTCTGCCCAGGCTCGGGAAATGTTTTCAACTGCAAGAAAATAAAGAAACGCAACCGCTCGAATGATGAATTTGATAACAGGTAGACGCCATAAAGATGATCCCCCGGCATCCGCGAGTGAGATTCTGCCTCCGCTTTTTAATACTCGGTTTATTTCGGAGAGCATACGAGGTACATTCATATGGTGAGTTGCCAGTCCACACATGACCACGCTGAAGGACTCATTATTGAAGGGCATGACCATGGCATCCCCGCAAGCCAAATGAATATTGATATTCGCCTTTTCCTGATCGATTTTCTCCTTCCCGCGTTTTAGCATACGCAGGGTGATATCCAACCCTACAATCTGGAAATCCCTCTTCACCTTCTCAACAAGTCTTCTCGGAATGACCGATGTGCCCGTGGCCAGATCAAGTATAGAGTCGCCGTCAACGATTGGCGTCGACTCTATCAAGCGATCAACAAATCCAGCGTAACTCCACCCCCAGAATCGAGTGAGCTCATTGTCAACCACCTTCTCATAACGAGGTGCAAGTTCAGTAAATGCTTCAACCACCACATCTTGCTCGTCCATAGTTGGGATCCTCTCCTGTGAGTCAGTGTGAACCATTCGCTGCCTTCTCGATTTGGCGGTTTTCATGATAATCCCTTCCAGAGGAATAAGATATCCAGAGTCAAGGGGTTAATCGCCTGGAATGGTAAAGTCAAAGCTGACGCACATATACTGCCAGAGCCCTTGCATATCTGTAAGGGTACGTTGGTTTGCAGATTTCTCAAGACGTTCTGTATTATAACAATAACAGCGATACTTGTTGTTTGGAGATGAATTAGGGTCAAGGCCGGGATGTAAATCCCTCAACCTGAAAATATTATACTATGTTGCAGATTACAATCGCCCCCCTTTAATGTTTTCGATGCAAAGCATCCCCCTCTGGGATGGATGTAATATTCGATGTCAGGATCGGACAACCACAGCGGAAGGCTTCCAGT
>CAZEGE010000103.1:7044-11064 GCA_964511765.1 uncultured Anaerolinea sp. | reverse complement strand
TCTAGACGATGGGGGCTCTATTTTTAGAGCGGGCGAATTCTATCATCCCCTTTTATCTCAGTCAAGCGATTTGGCGCTTAATTTTCAGGTTTCATGCGCTGATTTAGCAGTGCCATGAGATCGACCAGGCGGCGGTTTAAAAGAATAGCCGCGCTTTCCACACGTAGGCTGGGGATCAAAATTGCCGTCACCGTGGCATTGAATACTGGAATAAAATCACGCGTACCGTCTGTCATCAGGGATGTGAAATCGAAACGTCCCGGTAGCTCGAGAATGCCTTCCACTTCATAGACCTGGGTTGTGATCCGCACAGGATATTCCACCAATTTGGCAAACCCAGCGCGCACAAGCGCCTGCGGACCGAGGTCTTCACGCCGCGCCAG
The DNA here is from genome assembly GCA_964511765.1 of uncultured Anaerolinea sp. Classification (GTDB taxonomy): domain Bacteria; phylum Chloroflexota; class Anaerolineae; order Anaerolineales; family Villigracilaceae; genus Villigracilis. Next base: position 10,681 of record CAZEGE010000103.1, on the reverse strand, counting down.
GCAGACGGCATGCATCCCTTTTTTCATCATCCGCACAAGTTCAAAATGATCCGCAAGTTTTGTGGGCATATGCAGGCGCGCCATGCGGGCGTCATTGACTTCCAGCGCAGAGTGCGTGGAGTCGTTCAACATACCTATGGCGCCCTGGGTTGAAACCATGATCCTGCCAACCACACGATATCCGGAGGTCAAAATATCAACGGGGAGGTCATGATGTGCGCGAGGCAGGGCGTCAGGCGACATGAGAAAATCCTGTTCGATTTAAGAATCGAGCGTGGGACGGGGCAGCCTGGTTTGCGGTCTGGGAGTAGGCGGGGTTCGGCGCTGATGCCTGGTGGGCTTGCCGGCGTTCGGGTCCAGGATCATATTCAACCACTGAACCGCTTTTTCATCGTATTCGCGTTTGCCGCACACATCACAGATCCAGGCGGGGAAATGCGGCACAGTAATCAACTCTTCACCAAGCCAGGTAAAATAGGTAATGCCGCGCGGCAGCATAATGCCTGCATGGCATTCACTGCACAAAATAATATCCGGATCTTGATGCTCGATATCGCTCATTCTCATTCCTTACTGCGAAGCGAATACTTCGGTGTGTTTAAGCATATTCCACATGGGCGGAGGCCAGTAGATCAGGACCGCTTTGCCGACCACGTTTTCGGCAGGCAACAGCCCCCAATCCTTGGAATCATTCGAATTATTGCGGTTGTCGCCCATGACAAATAGCTGGCCATCCAAAACCGTCCACTCGCCGGAATAAATGGGAGCCTGCGCAATATACGGTTCATTAAGCATCTGCCCATTAATATAAACCTGATGGTTCTGCACACTCACCCGCTCGCCAGGCAGGCCGATCACACGCTTGATCAACTCCTCCTTTGGATTCAATGGGAAGTGAAACACAATGATATCACCGCGTTGCACCACGCCGAGGCGGTAGCTCATTTTATTTACCAGGACAAACTCACCATCTTCAAGAGTAGGGCGCATACTGAAACCGTCCACCCGCACACGCGCAGAAACCGCATTGATGCCGATAAATAAAACGACAGCCAAAACGAGAGTTTCAATAATATCAAGCATGAATCGACCCCAATTTACTTTTTCCTGAACCTCATTACTTTGTTCAATATTGGCATCCTGCTCCGCGATTTCCAAACGAGCCTCCATATTAATCGTCTCACAAAATTATACTTCCCTTTATCGAAGTTCACTGGCAATCAACTCTTACCCCAGGCAAAAAAAGTTGGGACATTTAAGACACGTTCCCCGCGCCTGCGAGCCTGTTCGTCCAAAACCTTCATTTTTTGGATGTCTTTGGCCGCGATGGAATCTGCCAGGTCGGCTTCGATCACCGCCCATTCATTTTCCCACTCGTCGGCGGAACGCTTCTTTTCCGCGCTTTGAATGGGGCCTGTTTCGATCAGGCGGATGCCTGCCTTATAAAACGTCTCTGCAAGCGAGGCGCCAAAGCAGGGATTTGCGCCCTGTCTGTCCAGGGCTTCCGTCTGCCATTCACCAAGTGTTTTGAGGGAAGCAGGTTCATCCACACGCAGGCTGTAATCCGGCTCTGCCAACGCCAGCACGATCCGTCCCACGCGCGCCATTTCGCGCACCACCTGTAATGGATCATTTACCCACAGTAAAAGGAAGTGGCAATATACAATATCAAATGAACGGTCTTGATATGGCAGGAAATGCGCGTCGCCGTGCGTGAGCGAAACCAGCGGGGCATGGATCCGACATTCGACGAGCGCAGCAGGCTGAATGTCCAGGCCATGGAGCGAGGCGGGTGAATGTATCTCACGCAGGATTGCGCCTGTGCCGCATCCTACTTCCAGCACACGATTCGCGCCTGCAAGTCCCGCCTTGTCAAAAAGATACTCTCTCAACTCGCGAGTCCATGCGGCTTGCTGGAGATAGCGTGTGTGCCAGTTCATCCTGCGCACTAATTCTGCCTGGTCTTATGCGGCGAAATTTGGGTCTCGCGCCAGTTGCGCACAAATTCAATTTGTTCGATGGTTTCGGGCGAGCTGGTGAAATAATTTTGGGGACGTGTCTTAAATAAAATGTCCACGCGCGAAAGAGCCTGCTGAGGAGTAAGACCATGCCTGATGAGGTAACAGCCAATCGTGATGCCGGTGCGCCCCACCCCGCCCCAGCAATGGACGTAGACCCCTTTGCTTTTATTGAGCGCCTCATCTATCGTATTGAGGATGGCAATCATTGTTTCACGCAAAGGAATGCCGTGATCACGAATGGCAAAGCGCTGATAGGTTGCGTTGATATCGTAAATGCGGGCTTGTTCCTTTAAAACAGATTCGTAGGAAAGGAGTTCATGGGATTGGGTAAGGTCGATGAAAGTATGGATGCCGGCCTCAAGAAAGGCGTCCATGCGGCGGCGCGTGGTTTCGGGATCGTAACTGCCGGGGTATTCACCCGCCAGGAAGCGGCCTTCTTCAACCCAATAGGATTCGAGGATGGGAGGTTTAGTCATAAGGTTATGGGGAGGGTTTCCTTGATTTACTGCGGAAAGGATATGCATATATTGCTAAGTATGTCTATGCGCAGCTTGACGAGTTCGGGATATTGGTAGAAGAATAACACTTTTTCTTCTGCTGTGGTGTCCTCCTCAGGTGCGGGGCTGAAGACAAAGAAGGCGAAAGCCTCGGCGATATCTTCCTCAGGATTGGTGGCGGCGTAATTGGTAACGAACTGATCTTCATATTTATAATAGAACTCATCCAATTTTTCGTAGTAGGTGTCGCTATCCTCTTCAAGGTTGATCTGATTCCACTCCTCATGGATATCAGCCCAGAATTGATTATAGAAATCGTTGATATAAGAATCCGGGTTGGCACAGCCTTCACCGGGAAAGTAATCCGGGCAAGCGGAAGCCTCTTCGAAATAGACCCTGTCATCATCGGGGTTGTTGAAGACGGCCAGGCTGGGTGCTACCTGATCGGGACCTAATGTGAGCAGGTGACCGAATTCATGCACAAGGGTATAGAACAAGTCGTAATAATTGCCTGTATCGGCAATATCCACTTGCAATACCCACAGCCTTGGATCGGATTGTGTTTGGGCGACGGCAGCCAGGGTACCGCCCTGTCCGTCCGTGATGATGGAGTATTCCGAAACTCTTTCGCGTTCGCCGGCTGGGATGATGGCGCGGAAATAATTCCAAACCTGTTGATGGGTTTGTTCATCGTTCTGCCCCTCCTCCAAATCGGAGGAGACATCTTCATAATATGGGTCAAAGATCTCATCGCCGGAGACCTTGTATGTGACGAGGACAACCTCTTCATCCAGCAGGCCTTCTTCCACATCTGCGCCGCCTGAAACCGCCAATGAAATGATCCGATCCGTGATGAGGGAACAGGAGGCTGCTTCTTCAAGTACAGGTTCTTCGATGGTTGGTATTTGTGCGGCTGGTGTATCGGGAAGTTCAGGCTTGAGAAGGTCTTCGCCCATCAAGGTAACACAAGCGAGGGTGGAGAAAATAAGTAAAAGGCCGGCAACTGCGATTCTCATTTGTGATCTCATGGAATATCCTTGTCAAAATTTCGGCAAGGATACCATAGAGCGGTTAATTCATGCTCTTGTTCTCAATTCACCCTTAATCCTCCCTATTGAA
>CAZEGE010000103.1:0-6944 GCA_964511765.1 uncultured Anaerolinea sp. | reverse complement strand
AATACTTAGGATCTGTATGCAAATTAGGTTCATGTCGCCCTCCCGAAGGATATCGGGACGATGTGAGCGATAGCGAAGGATCTCTATCTCACACGAAACAAACAGGTTTCGAGAAAAAGCAGTCATTCTCCGTCGCTTCGCTCCTCAGAATGACATGTCTATTGATTTTGCATGCACACCCTAGTACTTTTTCTTAATGGTTTCCCATTCATCCTTCAAGAAATTGCCAAGGATTTTATCCGCTTCGCCTTGGGCGGGGAGGACGTCGCCATCCGGTTCGACGTACAGCCATGTTTTGCCGGCACCGGCGGGGATCTCATCGTCCGCGGTTTCGATGGCCACCGGATGGGAGGCGGAGTATGGCACAGGCAGGTCCCAGCGCAGGTTAAGATTGAGGGATTGGGCAAGACTTTGTAATTCGAGCATTTCATGCTCGAGGCTTTTCTCTGCGACGCTGAGGGAGATATTTTCCAGGCCGAGATCGGCGAGTCTATGCAATATGTTTTTGGCCTCTTTTACATTCCCTTTGTTGAGCGTAAAGTGGACAGTCAAAAACAAATCCTGCGGGACGATGATTTCGATGGCTTCCCATGAGAGCGGTTCATGCGGCTGTAAAACAAGCATGACATGGTCAAGGCCCGTTTGCAAAAGTGCGGAGAGATAATTTTTATCGGCGAGTTTAAGGCCATCTGTCAGCAGGCCGCAGACCTGACCATTTTTTTCGACGTGGGCAATCAGCTGCGGGAGGTCTTCGCGCAATGTCGCTTCGCCGCCGGTAAAGACAATATGAGGGATGCCCGCCTGCCAGGCTTTATCTATGATCATCTGCCATTCTGCGGTGGTGAGTTCACGTTCCACGCGTTTGACGGGGGCATGTTTCGCGCTGGTATGTCCGGGCAGGCGGTATGTAATGGCGCAATCCAGCCTGAGCGTGGATTCTGTTGAATGGGGTTGCGCCCGCTCAAAGTCCAGGAAGGAGACGGGGTCCAGGTCAGGAGTGGAGATCAGGGTCTGAATTTGATCTGCAAAATGATTGAAGTCTTCAAGTGCGGTTTTCCTGTTCACACGATAACGGGCTGAAATATGTCTGGCGGCTGCTTCAGGTGAAGTCCCTTGGATGAAGTGAAAGGCGTATTCAGCGGCGGTGGGGTTGAGTTGTAAAACGGTGGAGGCGTTGAGGATCAGAATGCCCGAGCCATCCGAATGCAGGCGAAGGTGGAGGCGATATGGTTTTTGATCTTCAACGGCATGCAGGTGATGCGTGCCAGCAGGCAGCGGCTGAACTTTTGAAAAACGATCCGCGATGCGATTGAAGAGGTTCATACGATTCTCCTATTTTTTAATTAGACCCATGTCGACGAAGGTCAGGTACATGTAGCCGATGAGCATGAGCGCCCAGGCCAGCATCTCGATCCTTGCCCAGACACTTTCCAATGAAAGTGAGAAATTATCCTTGATGGTTTCGACGATACTTTCGAGATTGTTGAGCTTATTCTTCAGGTTTTCCTTCCAATCGGTCAGGTAAAGCTCGCTTTGGATGGCTTTGTAAAGTTTAGCGGTATACCAGTCACCGATCAGGAGCATGTTTTGTTCGGCGCGTTCGAAATCAAGCATGACCTCGATCCTGAGTTCGGCAATCTGGCGGATCATGCCGCGCGTGGCACGAGGGCGGCGTTTGTTTTGAAAGAAGGATTCATTGATCTTATCCAGCATGGCTTCAATGGATTCATCCAGCATGCGATAGCGCAGGAGCTGGTAATTCCCGATCTTCAGCAATACGATGTCGGAGTCAAAATCCCCATTGGGTGCAATGATGACCGCGCCTTCCCAATCCACCAGGGTGAGTTCCCTGGCGGAATAATGCGTGCGGGAGGCGAGAATCTCGTCAATCTCCTCCTTCCCCATAAATTCGCGTTGTGAGCGAAAGAATTTTGCAAGCACGGGTGCGTTTTTTTCCACCCATTTTTCGGGTGTGGGCTTTGCCGTTTGCAGAAGCAGGATGGTGTAATCTTCATAGAGTCCGCTTTGGCGGTGGACATCCGGGACGTAGCGGCTTTGCAGAGCGGCTTGAATTTTGGCGCGGAGCTGCAGGACAGAGGAGGCGAAGGGGTCCACCAGGTCGAAGCGGCAGTCAACCATCTGTACGCACCCGTCATATCTTTGGCGCGTGGCATGGACGGCATAGCCCTCGATGACAACCGTCTCTTCGCCGAGACTGTCAAGATCGATATCCACAGGCTGGAAGTACGGCGCGTCCTTGAGGCCTTTGAAAGACTCTTTTATTGGCACAACGCTGACGTCGGTGTCGGGAAAGGCAATCAGGTAACAGATTTCCATACAATTATTCCTAAAGCTTCGAATTGGGTATGCCGTACCGCCTGCTGCATACCTCAAAAATCTTTTTGATTAAAATCATAAGTAGACATGATAATTCGGCTGGTGTATTTGCGCGGTACACTGTAGTTTACCGCTTTTCCAAAAACATTACAGGACAGCCAGATTAACTCCGTACTGTTCACGGTGATTTTCGAATTGCAATGGACAGCCACCGCCGCATTCTGTGACGACCGGACAGGTCTCACATTTGAAGGGCAGGTTCTGCCGCTCACGCAGCTGCGCGGACAACTTGTGATTCCAGATGGAATCCCATGTGTCAGTCAGAAAGTTGCCCAGCGGGTGATAATACGATTGACAGGGCAGGACACTGCCATTCGATTCAATACACATGCTGTACAGCGCGGCAGTGCAGCCCTTGACGCCGAGATTGTGGGCGGTCGGGTCAAACTCACAATACTGGGTCGGCGTGTACCAGATCAGTTTTTGTCCATGCTCGGCGGTTTTACGCGTGGCAATATCAAGGACGGGCTGCAACTCGCTTTCCCGCAGACCGGTTCCAACCGTGAGGCCTTGTCCTGAATAGATCAATGCGTTCAAGCCAATGGTCGGAACACCGATATCCGCCAGGAAATCGAGTGTGTCAGGGATGGTGTGGACATTTGTCTGCAGCATGGTGGTATTGGTCATGACATACAGTTTGGAAGCCAGGGCATTCTTCAAGCCTGCGATGGTTTGTTTGAACGCGCCTCTGGCGCGCATCATTTCATCGTGGATCTCAGGCACACAGGATTCGACGGTAATCTGCACGTGATCAAGACCAGCATCCACGAGTTGGTTGACATAATCCATATCCATCAGGCGGCGCGCGTTCGTGTTCAGACCTGTGATTTGCCCATTCGATTCTGCGTGTTTAATCAACTCCGGGAGATCGTTGCGCAAGGTCGCTTCACCGCCCGTGAAGACGATGTGCGGCACGCCTAAATTCCAGAGTTTATCCAGGACCACCTTCCATTGATCGGTATCCAGCTCGGGAAAGTTTCTTGCGCGGGCGTTATAGCAGTGAGCGCAATCGTTGTTGCAGCGATAAGTGACAGCCAAATCCATGCGATAGGGCGCCGAAGGACGGGCGCTGAAGGGCATGTTCATTTCGAGTTCGAGATCATGGATCGCGCAGGCGCCATCGGGACGCAATAATTCGGAAAACTGAAAGCGGAAGTCAGAGAGATCGTCGCGGGCCTGTTTCCTATCGACTCGATACTGCTTGGTGAGGGACGAGATAATCTCGTGATCCTGCTTCTCTTCGAGAATAAGATACGCCATCAAAGCAGCCGTTGGGTTCAAGTGCATGATGCTGCTGGCATTGACAATCAATGTGCCTGTCCCGTCGGCATCCAGGCGCAAGTGAATGCGGGATTTCTCGTCTGCGGTTTCGCGGGTGTAGTGAGATATGCGGCCGGAGTGCAACGCCTCCAGACTTTGGACCGGCTTTTCCAATGTCAGGAAACGTTGGAGTCCTGCCTGCACATCTTTAAAATTCAGGGACATCATTCACCTCATCCATATCAGTAAAGTTAAAATCCACCTGCCAATTCCATGGAAAATCTTTGTAATTGTCAATTGAACAAACTACCTTCCGCCGCCCGCACAAGCACAGGCGCAACCCGCGCAGGCGCAGGCACAGGCGCAGGACCGTCCACCACTGCCTCCGCCGCGACTTCGTCCGCTGGAGGTGGGTTTGGGGGGAGGATTGGTCGCCCCGGTTACTTTTTCAGTGAAGGTGTTGACATTGCCGACTACTTTCTGCGAGAAGGTTTGTACGCCTGTCACCATCTGGGCAGCGATGTCTGCGCCGGGCAGGGCGGAGCGGCCCGCGGACTGACTTGGCATAGATTTCGGGATTCCGCTTCCAGTTTGGGCGGGACGCGAGGTGTATGTCGGGTCGTAGCGTCCCCACCACATCGGCACGAATACAGGCCCCTGCAAAACGCGGCGCGTGCGGTCGTCGTAATCTTTATCGAGCATGGTCCATTCGAGGGCTTCGTCAAATCTTTGGCTCTTTACCTCGGGTGTGCCGGCGGTTTCAATTTGCTGCCAGGCCTTTTCCATGATTGACTTGTAATAATCCAAAGTTTCCTTGCGGCTGAAACCTTTCATCTTTTCAGAGACCAGTTGAACAAGCTTTACCATCATCTGCTGTAATAAACCCTGGCGTGTTTTTACATTTTCTTCCTTGAAGGCTTTTAGGAAATTCAATTCGTATTCATGCAAACCATCGGGCACAGGTGAAGCAGATTTGATTGCCAGCGGATCGCGCGTGACAACCTCGGCGGCATTCTTCTTGATCACACCGAACAGGATCATGGTCATGACCTTATCGAGCGGCTGTTCCAATAAGATGGCGGCTTCCACGGCGGTCAGTCCGCGTTTGATGCCGTGGCCTTCGATTGTGACCCTGGGCGGCATGTATTGCATTTTGCGCCGTCTACCATTAATGGCTGCGATGGTTGGCAGGCCGATAAATATAAAAACAAAGAAACCGCAACAGAGCAGGGTAAACAGGGTATCCCCGCTGATCAACGGGTTCGCTGCTGGAATCACAATACTATCCGCTGGGACGTATGTGCGCGGGAAGGATGCGCCAAATAAATAGGAACTGGAGGCGCTTGCGGAAGGTGAATACCATGTGTAGGCGACGCGGTTATTCGAGTCGTATCCTGATTGCGGCTCGGATGGGAATCCGGAAGGCGCTGCATGCCAGCGTGGTTCCTGCTCCTTCATATTCGGCGGCAAATGGAAGGTCATGGTGAAGTCGGTCTTGCCGGTTACATATTGCGAGCCGAACCATGTCGGCGCGAAGGTCGCGCTGGCATAGGCTTCATCCTTATCGTCGGGGTAGAGCACATTTGCGATCCTGCCGACATAGACATGCACCGTGCCTGTGCCGCCGGCAGGAATGGTCTTTGACCCCAGCACAATCGCAAAACCGGATCCATTGCCCTGATAATCGCCGGGGGAGATCGAAACAGGGTTGCCATCCACGTCGGCCTTGATCGTATCTGTATGAAAATTAGAGTTGGGCATGCCCACATCTACAAAATCTATGGGATGTGATTTGGATTGGTTTGTGAATGTCCATGTGTAATCCAAACTTTGTGTGCCGTCTGAATTCCAGTAGACCTGCACCACTTCCTTATTCACTTGAAAATAATAGGGAAGGTCTTGTGCGGATACATTCACTGCCATCCCCAATGCAAACAAAACGACTAATCCAATCAAGACAATCTTTTTCATGCAACCTCCGATGTGGTCTCGATATGCCCTCAAAAACCATTCGGGCTGCTCGACCGCCAATAACCGCAATTCGTCAATCATCAATCGTAAATCGAATCACCATTTCGGTTCTTCAGTTAACTGATAGGTCGTCCCGCAAAATGGACATTCCACCGTCGGCGCGCCCGCGATCATTTTGACATTATCCGCTGTGAGACTGCCGCCGCAACTCTTGCATTTCATCTGCTCGACTTTGGTTTGGGAGGGCAGGTCAATTTTGTAGGTGATATTATCTCCGCCTCCCGCCTGACCTTTCGCCTGACTCCGCACAATCAGCAGAATCCCACCTCCCAGAAAGGCCGCACCGACAACGGCGAAGCCAATCCCGAATCCCAGCCAGGATGAACTCCCTTGCGTGGAGGTGGAACCGATCACGCTCAAGATGCCATAGCCGAAAAGACATATCCCAATCAATAATAATAGCCCGGCACCGATATACAATGAGGTTTTATTGCCCATGTTGACGAGTCTCCTTGTTGTTCTATACGAAAAGTTTAGCATTTTCGTTGTTTTCAAGCAAATGACTTTTGTCTCTAATTCATCCTATCTTTGTCCAATTCCTGGGGAGGGGAGATTGGCTTTATACTTGTCCCATGTCGTTGCAAGGGCGGTGTTCCTCCGCCCAAAGCAATCTCCAGTAAACGGATAAATCTAATCGTGGAGTCTTTTCTACTTAATCGGAGATTGCTTCGTTGTAAGGAACAAGAGCGCTGCTCGCAACGACATGATAACGAGTAAAGGAATTTAATATGTCCCTCAACGACCAATACAATAAATGGAAAGAAACTACTCTCAAGAAATCGTTGGGGAAGTTCAAGGAGAGGAAAGAGCGCTTCGAGACCTCGGCAGGCATCGAGGTCCCGAGGGTGGCGCTGTCTGGTCTCGATACGCCCCGCCAAGATCGGGCGGGGCTACTCGACCACCGGGAATCAGAATATCTTGATAAGTTAGGTTTTCCTGGCGAGTATCCTTATACGCGCGGAGTCCAACCGACGATGTATCGGTCGCGGTTTTGGACGATGAGGCAGTATGCGGGGTTCTCGACAGCGGAGGAGTCGAATAAGCGCTATCGCTATTTGTTGGGACAAGGTCAAACAGGGTTGAGTGTCGCGTTCGACCTCCCCACTCAAATTGGCTACGATGCGGATGACCTGATCGCGCAGGGCGAGGTGGGCAAGGTGGGCGTGTCGATCTCATCCATTCACGACATGATGCAGTTGTTCGACCAGATCCCGCTCGACAAGGTTTCGACTTCGATGACCATCAACGCGCCCGCG
>CAZEGE010000102.1:0-11275 GCA_964511765.1 uncultured Anaerolinea sp. | reverse complement strand
GAAACGGATGACGAATCCGAAAGCAAGCAGGACGGCGAATCCGAGGAAAAAAAAAACTTAAAACTCGAAGATGAGCAGCAGGAAGGCCCGCAGCAGGGTAACCCTGAACCCATGCAGCAACAGGAAGTATTCGCGAGTTCCAATGCAAATTGGTGGGACGGCGGACAAAAGGTAAAAGCAGGCGAGACCTTCCAGCCTCGCAAATTAAATACCCCGCTCGATAAATTGACCAGAAAAAAGGCCGGCCGTCGTTCGCTCACCAAAACGGAGCGGAAGCACGGCCGTTATATTAAGGCGCGCCCCGCCGGCGACAATCTCACCGACATCGCCTTCGATGCCACCTTCCGCGCCGCCGCGCCTTTCCAAAAACAGCGCATCGAAGAACGCAAGAAACTCGCCTTCTCCATCAAAAGAAGCGACCTGCAGCGCAAGGTCCGTGTGAAGCGCGTGGCAAATCTTGTCCTCTTCCTTGTGGATGCTTCATGGTCGATGGCGGTTGCCGAACGCATGAACGCCACAAAAGGCGCGATCCTTTCCTTGTTGACAGACGCCTATCAACGCCGCGACCGCGTGGGATTAATCGTCTTCCAGAAGGACCGCGCCACCCTTGTTTTATCCCCCACCAATTCAATTCAACTCGCCCAACGCGCATTGATGGATATTCCCGTCGGCGGGAAGACACCGCTCTCCGCGGGCTTGTTCATGGCGCATGATGTGCTCACCCATGAAAAACATATCCACCCCGATGTGGAACCGCTTCTGATCGTCTTAACCGACGGCGCGGGTAATGTATCCATTGGCACACTACCGCCTCAGGAGGAATCCTTTAAATTCGCAGAACTCATCGCCCACGAAAAAACCCGTTCTGTGGTCATTAACATGGAACACGCCGCCTTCGACCAGGGTCTGGCGCAACAACTGGCAGACCACCTCGAAGCGCCCTGTTATGCGTTGAGCGAATTGAAGGCAGAGAGTTTGTATAACACGGTCAGAGATGAGATGTCCAAGCCGGCCAAGAAATAAACGACTGAACCCCGCTTGCGTTATCCTTTCTTCAGGATCTCACCTGTTTCTGCCAATACATCGAAAACCCTGTTGGCAATCTCAATGGAGGTCGAGCCAAGGCCACATGCAGGAGCAACCAGGCTTCGGTTCATGAATTCTTCCACGGAAATATTAACGCTGTGCATGATTGCTTTTTCGGAGATTACTTTCAGACCTGCACGAAGCCGATCTGCCAGCGTCTGCGGCGTTTCAGTTAGGATCTGTTCGTTGTTGGGGATCAATCCCCAACAAACTGCGCCGCCGCGATCCAGAAATTCGCGCACCTCAGCAGGATAGAGCGCGAGATTCTCAATAAACCCATATGCATCAAGATTAAGAATATCAACTTTTGTGGAAAGCAATACGCTCCAATCTGTATTCGCGCAGCAATGCACGCCTGAAAATGCGCCTTCATTATGAATGGCTTCAAATAATTCATCGAGATATCCCACCACCTGTTCGCGGCTCAGGCTGATAAATGCGGAACCAAAGGATGCCAAATATGGTTCATCCACGAACAGGATCACATTTGGTCTTACCGTTTTAAATTGCCGTACCTGCCAGCGGGCAGCCATGACCATGTTTTTGATGATTACATCTGCATACGTCTCGTTATAGAGTGATGCGCGTAAATCCTGGTCTGTAACTGTCAAACCAAACGAGATCGGACCTGTGACCTGTCCCTTGGCCCACTCACCTTTTGTGACTCGCAAGGAATCCAACATGGCGAAAAACCCCTCTGCATATCGAGGTTGCAGAGCGTATGCTTCCACATCATCTGAGAGATAAGGAGTATAGAAGGCTTCCAGCGCGGAAGTCATATCGCCGCGCGTGGAGATGCTGATCTTTTCTTTTTCCTCATCTACCACCACGCATGGGAGAGTGGGCGAGTATTGAACATACATACTCTCGCGAAAACTGCGGCGAGGCAGCTGCGGCCAGGCAGGCACATCCAGCAGTGAAACTAATTTATCGGTCAAGCCCGATGCGGAAGGATATGGCACGGAGCCAACGTGTGTGGTGAGGAAGTTGAAATCTGTCATATTTACTCCAATAGCAGAATGGTTCGTTGTCTTCACTTACTATCTGATGTGAGTACCTTGAGGATTCTGTCCAAGCCGACCAAGAAGAAAAGAAGTAAAGAATTTATGTGACAGTCACCTTGAAGGTGACTGTCACATTTTTAGCTTACGAATCAAATCCCAAACCCAGCGCATCCAGGGTCTTGAGCCATAAATTTCTCTTCCCTGCATTTTGATCCGCCTGGTCCAAAGACCATCTTGTAAAATTGACAATCGGCGAGCGGAACGGTTCAGGCGGGAATGGAAATGGTTTTGATTTCACCATTTGCAATTCGGTGCGTTCGGTCTTTTTATCATCCAGCAAATCCAGCATGACTTGTGCCCCGAAACGCGAGGCGCCGACGCCCAAGCCCGTATAACCCAGCGCGTATGCAACCCTGCCATGATAAGCCCTGCCCCAAAAGGCGGTATAACGCGAGCAGGTATCGATCGCGCCGCCCCAGGCGTGCGTGAAGCGCAATCCCGTCAGCTGGGGGAAAGTTTGGAAGAAGTGCTCAGCCAAACGTCCGAAAGAGGCGGGATTATTTTCCAGATGCGGCGATACTTCGTTATTCCGATAATAAATGGCGTCGTATCCGCCCCATAGAATCCGTCCATCCGCGGTGGTGCGATAGTAATGGAATTGATTGCCGTTGTCGCTGAGGCCCTCGCGACCGCGCCAGCCAATGGCATCGCGTTGTGCCCTTGATAACGGCTCGCTCATCAACACGTAATCGTAAACAGGCAAAACATAAAGCGAAAGGCGCTTGAGCAAGGGAGGAAAGGCGTTTGTGGCAAGTGCCGCTTTTTTGGATTCGACTTCGCCTTGCTGGGTTTTGCAAAGGATGGACCCGCGCCTCTCTTCTAACGCCGTCACCTGTGTGCCTTCAAACAAGCGGACACCAAGCTCAAGGCATGCTCTCCTCAACCCCCACGCCAATTGCGCGGGGTTGACCATCGCCGCGAATGGATTATGGACGCCCGCGAGATAGGTTGGCGAATTGACCCGCGCACGAATTTGCTCTTGGTCCAGAAATTGAGCATTTACGCCATAGGATGCCGCCTCATCGATTTCTTCGCGCAGATCGTTGATTTGATAAGGTTCATTGGCGATATGAATCTCGCCGGAACGAATGTAATCACAATCAATATTGAACTGCTTAATAGTGTCTTCAATGCCGTCGAGGTTTTTTATACCTAAGTGAAGCAATTTGGCAAGTTCGCGAGGCCAACGGTTTTTGCCGTTTTGAAAACCATGCGTGAGCGATGCAGCCACAAAGCCGCCATTCCGTCCGCTTGCGCCGATGGCTGCCTCTCCTGCTTCGAGCAAAATAACATCACGATCTGGATCGGCTTGCTTTGCAAGTAACGCAGTCCATAAGCCGGTAAAACCCGCTCCCACGATCACAAGGTCGGTTTTGACTTTTGCAGCGAGAGGCGAGGTTTTCTCAGGCCGCTTTGGATCATCCAACCAGAACGGCGTGAGTTTCAAATCCGCAATGGCCTTCAAACTTTCGGGGCGCGGCGTGTTCGAGAAAAGCATAGGGTCTCCAATTTCCGACCTCATCCAGTCCTCCTCCAAATCCACAACAAAATTTTGGGAAATTATAAAAACTTCGCCTGGTGGATTTGGGGGAGGTGCCGGCACTTGCGCCGCACTGCGTTTGTTGCAGTGCAGGTGAGGCGGAGGGGGTGCAAGCTCATAGATTTTGAGATAGTGTAACGGGGAATGCAGCCTTGAGTCAAATACCTGGATGGGTCACCCATCTGAATCGAGAATTGAGAAAATACCCTGGCGGACATGATGGATACGAATTATTGGAATTCAATTCGATTTATTTCCCAATTTGCGGCATTCGCATTTAACAGATTTTCCTTTGTAATGGTCATATTTTGCCACACATTTCCTCCTTGACATTATAGAACACTTGTTCTATAATGTCGCCAATTACTCGACAAGGAGGTCGAAATGACTACATATCCTCATAATCCACTTGGAAATGGCATAAGAAACCTTTGGAACAGCCTGATTCACAACAGAAAATTCAACCGCGGAGCGGCCTGGGGCATGATGATCGTCAGCGCCCTGCTTGCGTTTGAAATCTTCAACTTCAGCACCACTCAATATGCCCTGCATGACATGCTCGGCGACCTGCAATTCGCAAGGATCCGCTGGGCGACCATCCTCGCCATCGCCTTCTGCGGCATTGATTTTGCCGGCATCGCCCGTCTCTTCACCCCCGAACAGGGGCGTGACGATCCCGCCGAAGTATATTATCTCTTTGGCGCATGGCTTCTGGCCGCAGGCTTCAACGCCACACTCACCTGGTGGGGTGTCTCCGTTGCGATCATAAATAACGGCAACCTGCACTCCAGCGCCATATTGAGCACAGAAATGCTGACCAGGGGTGTGCCGGTCTTCGTGGCCGTCATGGTCTGGCTGGTGCGCCTGTTGATCATCGGCACCTTCTCCCTGGCCGGTGACCGCATTTTTACAACTGCGCAAACTCATAATAGCCAGGATCAAGCCCAACGCACCTATAATTCACAACTACAACCGCGCCCATCCTATCAGGCTCAGCGCCCTGCGAGTCAAGCTGTCCTGCGTCCTGCCTCAGAGATCAACCACCCGCTCAACTCCGCGTCATCCCTGCACCCTGCGCCCAAACCCATGAAGGCCTCACCACAATCTGCATTCCTTGTGCCTGAACCAACCTATCAGCCTGTCTCTTACAATGCGCGCAGTTCAGATAACGGAGATCGCCATTACGACGCGTAGCACCCTTCGACCACACTTAATAAGAATAACAACCTCATCAACACATTTCGAGCCCGGACCCAATAGACCAGGAAAGAGAAAATATTCATGCCCCGCGCTCGCACCAGAAAAGATTATCGACTAGCAGCCGCAACCCAGTACGGTCAGGGAGGCGGCTGTTTGTCTGACTTTACAATAGTACCGCTCACTGTCTTATTTGTCAGCGCAATTCTCGCATCCTTTGCATGGAAGACAGATCTCCTGCCCATGGATGCGCCTTCCAATTCCATGTCAACCGCCATTTCCCCCATCTTTAGAATGGAAGTCCAACACTGGGCCCACTCGATCTCAGAGTGGGCGGGCGCCTCAAATCTTAACCCAAACCTGGTTGCCACCATCATGCAGATCGAATCCTGTGGGGACCCGCGCGCCCTATCCAGCGCCGGCGCCATGGGACTCTTTCAAGTGATGCCGTTTCATTTCCTTGCAACCGACGATCCCTACAACCCGAACGCCAATGCCGCCCGCGGACTCGCCTACCTCGCGCATGCACTCGAAACCGCAAACGGCGACGCACGCCTCGCCATGGCCGGCTACAACGGAGGCATAGGCATCATCCAGCGCACTGAATGGACATGGTCTGCCCAAACAAAGCGTTACGTACAATATGGCGCGCCCATTTATCAAGATGCATTAAATGGACGCGAATCAAGCAGCGCATTGGATGAATGGTATGCACATTATGGAGTTAGCCTGTGTAAACAAGCCCATCTAAGGTTGGGATTACCGTAATAACGCTTTTCGGGAATTTGGCCCACTGACAAATACAAAAGAACAATGGTTACTTTAGTAAATTCAACCAGATCACAAACGTCGTCCCTTTCCCCTCTTTTGACTCAACCTTGATCTGTCCACTGTGATGCTCCACGATCCAATGCGCAATCGAAAGTCCCAACCCAAACCCACTGGTCTTGGAGCGCGTGCGTGATTTTTCCGCACGATAGAAACGGTCAAAGATATGCGGCAGATCCTCGGCGGGGATGCCCGGCCCGGTGTCCCGCACGATGATCCGCGCCTGATCGCCCAATCTGGATATGCTCAAGAAAACATCCCCGCCCGGCGGTGTATATTGTATGGCATTCGAAACCAGGTTTAATAAAACCTGCTTCAACCGGTCACGGTCTCCATTGACCATGACCTGATCAATGTCATTAAGATGTACATGCACTCTACTGCTTGCCAGCACGCGCATTTCGGTAAAGACTTCAGTGAGCAGCAGGTCCAATTCCACAGGCGCAAAATTAAGGGTCAGTTTCCCAGATTCTGCCTGCGCCAGCATTAACAAACCACCCACCAGACGCGTCAGCCTGCCGGCTTCCTGATCGATACTGCTCAGTGATTCTTCATCCGCTTCCTTCATATGGCGCATCAGATCCACGTTGCCTTTGATGACCGTCAAGGGCGTGCGCAATTCGTGGCTGACGTCCGCCAGAAAGCGCTGTTGCGAGGTGAAAAGTGATTCCAAACGTTCAAGGGTTTGATTGAATGAGACCACCAGACTGCCGATCTCATCCTCCGTCTCATCCTGATAGGGGATCCGCCGTGAAAGATCGTCGGCGCGGTTGATCTGATCCACTGTTTCAGTGATGGATTCCAACGGGAAAAACGCACGTCCCAGCACTGCCCACGAACCAAGCCCCGCCAGTAATACTGCAATCACGGAAATCACAGCCATAATCGAAAGCAGGTTATTACGCGTTGCATCCACAACCGTTAAACTTGCGCCTACCTGCAAGGTGCCGATCACCCGTTTACCCAATTGAAGGGGAATGCTCAAGACCCGCAGGTGCGCTCCATTGAGGAAGGAATCTTCATAGAGGGTCAGGCCGGACTTCAGCCCGATGGGATCGAGAGGTTGGTTCAATGCCCCAATGCTGGGAGAAGTCGCGATGATCCTCCCGTCTGATCCCCAAACCTGTACATAAGCGTTCGATGTCATATCCAGGGGAGGCAAACTGATCAGGCTCAATTCCCCCACCGAATTGACCTTGGTAACCTGGGTAATATCACGCGCAACCCCTTCCAGCATGGTATCCACTTGATTGAGTAAAATTACGTTAACCAGAATATAAACCGCCGCGCCAAAGATGAGCAATATTCCACCCATGAACGTTGTGTAAAGCAAGGTAAGGCGCAGGCGTAATGACATGAAATCCGTGTAATGCGTTAAGTTTAAAGTTACTTGAGGATGCGAAAAGCGGCAGTTTGGACTGCCGCTTTTTATTAAGGATTCTCTCTGAGCACATATCCCACACCGCGTACGGTATGGATTAGGCGGATTTCGCCATCACCTTCCAGCTTCTGGCGCAGATAACGAATATATACTTCCAGCACGTTGCTTTCGCCGCCGAAATCATACCCCCACACACGGTCAAAAATAACTTCACGAGTCAACACCTGTTTTGGATGGCGCAGGAACAATTCAAGCAATTCGTATTCCTTTGCAGTCAGCGCCACAACACGACTTCCGCGTGAAGCCTGACGCGAACCGGTATCGAGCGAAAGGTCTGCAAATTTCAAAACAGGGATGCGTTCAGGTTGTGTACGGCGCAGCAAAGCTCGTACGCGTGCAAGCAGTTCGTCCAAATTGAACGGTTTCACCATGTAATCGTCCGCGCCTGCATCCAGACCCTGGATGCGGTCCTGCACCGTATCCTTCGCGGTCAACATCAGGATCGGGATCGAGCCGCCGGTCCGCAAACGATGGCATACTTCCAGGCCGTCCATGCCGGGCAGCATCCAGTCCAGGATCACAAGATCGGGTGTGTGGTCGCGAGCCGCAATCAAGCCCATGCGTCCGTCAATGGCAGTGTCAACTGTGTAGCCTTCATAAGCCAAACCGCGCTGCAACAGTTTGAGAATGGCCTGGTCGTCTTCGATAATTAGGATTCGCTCATTCATAGCTTTGCTCCTGACCAAAATATACCATAATTTCGTATCTGCTTATTTTCCTCTTAGCGCATTCAGGGCAGTTTGATAATCATCCGGGTACACCGCTTGAAAGGTCATCATCTCATTGGTGTTTGGATGCGTGAGCTTTAACGAATATGCGTGAAGCGCAGGACGCTGGATAACTTCCGTTTCAGGCGCGCTATAGAGCACGTCTCCCAAAAGCGGATAACCCAACGCATACGCATGGACTCTGATCTGATGCGTTCTCCCCGTCATCGGCATCGCCTCCACCAAAGCCGAGGCTGGATACCGTGCAAGAATCTTGAATCTCGTCTCAGAGCGGACTCCGCTTTTATTGTCCACCATTGTGCGGTGCTTATGACCAACATCCACACGCAATGGAAATTTCGTGATCTTATCATCCCATTTTGGGGCGCCATTGAGAATGGCATGATAAGTTTTCTCGACCTGGTGTTTTTCAAACTGGATGTTCAAGGAGCGATGCGACTCAGCTGTCAATGCAAAGACCATGATCCCGCTGGTGATCTTGTCAATGCGATGAGCCACCCAAATCCTGCCGAGTTGCTCTTCAAGCATTTTGATGAGATAAGGCGCATCCTTGTCCCAGCCTTCAATAAGTACGGAGAGCCCGGCGGGCTTGTTAATAATAAGAATTTCTGAATCTTGGTAAACAATGTTAATCTGTGACATAAGTACCTGTATTGTACCGTGCAATCCTTCACTAGGCTCAAGATAACTTCTCAAACCACCCAAAATACATGATATTAACGTCACCATTAGATCTGTGTAAACACCTCTTTCGGTGCAAAACAACTCCCCTAAATGACAGTCCTTCCAACCGGGCCATAAACCATGCCGATGATATAAGGCTCCTTAAGCCATTCCGCGTGGACCCTAATGGTTTTCATCACACAGGGCAGAAGTCCCTTTTACAAATGCAATGGATTTAGCTTTACCACAAATCGAATAACCTTCCGGATGTTATCCGCAAGATCATGGGATGCTGTGATTTCGATGTCAGATTTTCACAACAGTAATTTTCAGTTCAATACGCACAGCCTCGCAGATGTAACTTTAATCCAAGTAATGACATCAATAACCCCGCTAAGCACGCTTTTCGATGCCCTCATTTTTCAATCTAACAGGGAAGTACATTATCAAGTTGGGAGGTCGAAAATCAAAAACAAAAAGGCTCGTCACAGCGAGGAGGGCGAGCAATAACGAGTCTTATGCTGGATCTCAGGTACTCCCACCTACTTAATAAATTTACACGCCAATATACACATGGTATAATTTCCCAGCTAAAAATTGGAGAGGTCGCGTAGTCTGGCTTAGCGCGCACGCTTGGAAAGCGTGTAACCCACAAAGGTTCGCGGGTTCGAATCCCGCCCTCTCCGCCAGTGACGTCCCTCTTCTGAGGGACGTATCGTTTTTTGTGGATCACGAGAGGTTTTGCAGGAGTTTTTCTTATGTTGTTTTGGAATATATGGGACAAAAAGACCTGATTTGACGATCAGGTCTTTTTGTCATTGCATGATCACGGTGTCGGAGTTGCTGTAATTCCCACCACAGGAGACGGTGTTTCTGCTAAATCTGGTATCGGAAGCGGTTTACCAGCAGAAACCACCAGGTCGGCGATTGTTTCGGTATGGCCGGGCACATCTGCATTGGTGGTGGAAATGAATTGATACAGCAGGGACGATTTCCAGTTTCCAGCGCTGAGAATATCTGTTCCGTTGGATTCGGCGTCGGCACGGTGGGAACCGGCAATGATTCCCGCATAACTGCTCAAATCGAGTTGCGCCGGCGAGACAGCCACATCCACTGAGTGGCAGGATACACAGGAAAGCGAACCGGAATACCAAAGGTTGGCTTCGACGAAGAGCGGTTTCACCTCTGCAAAAGTAGCTTCACAATTTTTCCCATTACCATCAACAAACTGGAATGTATCCGTTTCGGAGGAGCCAGCCGCAACCCATGCGCCAATCAAATCCACTGCGATGATACGGCATTGGTCAGAGGCGGCAATTTGGCCAGCGGTGATTTCCATTGCAGGCATGGTAGCCGGAATAAGGGTTGGAATGGGTGTCCGTTCAACAGGCAATGCGCCGCGGTTACAAGTTAATGTAAATCCACAGGCATTAATATATAGAAAGCTAATCCATGCAAGGATACCAAACAAAAAAATGGTCAGGGTGCCATAGATATATTTTCTCACATCATCATTCATTCGTAATACCTCCCTATTGCCCTTCTGCCGCTTTGAGCGTGCGGATGTAATTAACTACATCCCAGCGTTCGCGAACATTCAGGTTCTCATTCAAGGGCGGCATTTGCCCGGAGAATTGAATATTTGGGAATAAACTATTATTGGGATTGAATATGCCATTTGAAATGGTCAGGAAAAGACTGCCATCGCTTTTGCTTTGAACCGCTTCGCTGGTCAGGTCGGCTGGTTTCTTTTTGACCAGGAAGGCGGAAACGGTGCCATTCCCCTCTCCAGTCTCGCCATGACACATCTGGCAGTGTGTAGCGAAAAGTTGCGCTCCGCGCGCAATGGAAGTCTCATCCGCAGGGACTGGATTAGTCGGCGCACCGTTACCGGGGATATAAGCAGCGCCTTCCACTGGGATCGATTGCGCAGGTACAGCCAGGGGTTTTTCCTGGGTACCAAAAGATGGTTGGATCTCCATAAAGCTGATCCAGTCGATTTTTATCACATCAAAGGCAAATATCCCCAACGCGCCAACAAGCACGAGGAGTACTGCAAATACAGCAACAAGTTGCTTGAATAATCTCATAGGTGCTCTACCTCCGCGACCTCGACCTTTTCCGCTCCGAGGGCGGTCATGGCTTTGGTGAATTTTTCCCTGCTCTCGTTAGGACAAATAAAGAAGACGGCGATTTTTCCATCGCTGACTTCCTTCACGTATTCCATCGGGCGATAGTTGGGGAAATAGCTATCCAGGAAAACACCGAGGAATGTGGAGAGCAACATACCCAGCATGGTAATCTCGAATAAAACAACCACAGTGGGTGGACCTGGGACGAAAGCCTGGGATCCGACCTGGATTGGATATGGGTACCAATAAGGCACAACAAAAGTCAGGAAAGCAGCTCCCAGAAAACCTAAGATCGCACCGCCGGCAGCCAGGCGGGGAACATTTGTCCACTGGCTGGGACGGCCCAGCATGGCTTCGGTAACAGGAATGCCTGAGATCACATTCATGCGATCGTCAGAGAGACCTAAAGCGCGGAGTTGTTCAATTGCATCCGCCGCAGGTTCAAGGTCAGGAAAGACCGCTAACAGGGAAATATTGTCAGCCATATGAGTCACCTATTCCAATTCGCTGACCGATACAACGGTCTCGCGTCCAAATTTCTTGAGTTCGTGGGCCATCTGACCCTCCTGCACTTCCCACACGGGGATGAGAGGAAT
>CAZEGE010000101.1:0-11619 GCA_964511765.1 uncultured Anaerolinea sp. | reverse complement strand
CGGACCTGTTCAATATGTGTACCTTACACACCGGGATAACACGACCCTGCCGCCAAAGGAGGGCGGTGCTTATTGCAACCCAAGTTGTTCAGAGTGGGTTACGCGCCTGGGCAATGGGGGCACAGCCAGCGGCTCGTTTGATCGGAACGTCTCATATTTTGAGGTCATGGTTGGTTTTACTCATGATGGCGGTACCGGAACCGCGACGTTGCGCGCTTGTTCGGCAGTGAGCAGTTGGAATCTGTATACTGGACCTGGCGGAGGGCTACCGGGCTTTGTGAGCATGGACCTGACCGTGCCAGCGGGCTGTCGGTCGTGGTCTCTATCTGCTTCAGGTGGTTATGTGGATTTTCGCTCGATCGATGTGTACTATAGTGGACCTCCATCTACGCCAACCCTTACTTCCACTTCATTACCGACCTTTACACCATCTGCAACCCAGACACCCACATTGATCCCTACTTCAACTTATACATCGACGCTGACATTTACACCAACATTCACTTCAACAAAGACGCCCACGCCCACATTTACACGAACCTTCACGCCGACCCACACTCCGACGCCAACCTTTACGCCTACATCCACACCGACAAACACGCCTTCTCCGACGCCCACACCCTTGCCTCCTGAAATAATTGGACAGGTGGTCTGCGATCTGTGGGGAAATGCGGGCTGGTGTAGAGGAAATGAGTCTTTGGAATTGACTGCGAGTGACCCACAGGGATTTGAGTTTACGATCAGCGGAGACTTGAATGGGGACACGTTCACCTGCGGAAGTTCCTGCAACCTGTCCTTGCCGGAAGGAGTTGGAACTGCGAATTACAGGGTGACTTCCACGAGTGGCCGGACTGCCAGTGGATCGTCCCCATGGCAGCGGGATAGCTCACCTCCAGTTCTCAATCTGCTTCTTCCAACAATAGATGGAAGGAATGGATGGTATGTCTCGGAGGTGGATGTATCGGCAAATGCCTCAGACGCAATCTCTGGTCTTTCTTCAGTTGTTGGAAGCACTGATGAAGGTGCAACCTGGAATTCGTTCCCAATTCATCTCTCTGATGGTGTTTATCCTGTTGCCGCCCGTGCACGGGATGTGGCCGGGAATGAAGCGCTGGTCACCGAAGTGATTTATGTGGACACGGTTCCGCCCGTTTCGCAATTCACATCTCACTCGAATGGGGAGCTTGTGCAGGGGAGTGTCTTGCTGGCTGGAAAGGTGGATGATGCAACGTCAGGAACAGCTGGTGGTGAGCTATCCGTGGATGGCGGAACGACCTGGCAGGCAGTGTCAATGGGTTCGGGTGATACTTGGTCTTTTACTTGGCAATCAAACGAAGTTCCAAATGCGCAATATACATTGCAAATACGCGGGATCGATCAGGCCGGCAATGTTGGTGATCCAGTTTCCATTATTTTGGTTGTTGATAATGGTCCACCTACTGTTTCGATTACTGAGCGTTGGTGGATCTGGGAATCTGGCAAACTAAAAGTTTCGCCCAACCACTTCCCGATTGCCAGCGTGAAAGTGACCATCAGCGACCCACAGAACCGCTGGACTGCCGTGATTTTGGACTTTGATCCAGATAAAGTTCCAGACTCCATATCCTGGAATCGGCATTTTGCTGATGGGACACTTGCACCTCCTGGAGAATATCATGTGGTAGCCGTTGCTTGTGATGTTCACGATCTGTGCGCAAGTGACAAAGGAATTATTGCGATCCCGTTTGTGGCAACCTCGACCAATACTCTGGCTCCATCGCCGACTGCGACGATAACGATGACTCCACAGGCCACATTCACAGATACACAAAATCCAGCGACTCCCACGCTTGTACTAGTTGTGCCATCCCCGGAGATTTCTCCTGAACCAATTCAACCAACAAGATCAATACCTTTTTGGCAACTGCTTGGTTTGTTGGGTTTATTTCTTGTGATTGCGTCGGCCAGCGTGGTTGATCCCCGTCCAGCGGCGTTGGATCGGTTAAGGGAAAGTATCGGCCTGATTTCAAATCAGAACAATTTTGACTCATCAAAAGATGATGAATAAATTTTTAAACTAAAAGGAGTTGAAAAAATGGAAATAATTCTCGCTATCGTAGTGGCTGCTGCCGTGATCTTCTTCGGCGCGTTGATTAGCATAGGCAATGAACGTCAACGTAAAGCAATTGACGATTTACGTGAACAATCAGTTCTTTGGGCAGTGTCGGATTTAAGAATCAAGCGCGAACGGCTGGCGCGGAATGTTAAAGTTGACAATCCGGTTGATTGGCTTAATAAGATTGTCACCAAAATATGTGGCTTCAATCTAAAACTTCAAGTGGCAGAGTCCTTCGACGATCCGCGAGCTCTGATTTGTATAGCGGGTGATGGAGGCAACCGGGTTGTATTTACTACATTTTCACCTGACCAAATCCATCATTTCAAGAAAGAAAAACGAGGCCGGCTTTCTCAATCAATTGAAAACCCTATATTTGCAATACCTCGTCATGCAAAGACCTACGAATTCTCTACACTTAACTGTGGCATTGTATTTGACCTTGAATTGCCCCTTGCATGGAATAGCTTGACTGGGCAGAGAGTAGATCAGATGGAACGTGTATGGATGTATATGATTTCGTAGGAAAGTTACACGCCTCTTATCGGCCTAAGGCATCATTCATTCAATATCATGGTTCATAAAGCCCAAAACAATAAATATTTAGGCTTATTACTGCACAAAGAGCTGCCCGGCGCTGCATATATAATGTGGATATAAGTTCCGACCTCAAAGTTTTGTACCCCAGCAATAGAACCTCCGCTTTCGGCATCTTTCCTTAGGATATCGAGAAGGTTCAGCCGAATTTTTATAAAAAGGTTGCGATCTCTATCGATTTCAACACGTTCAACCAAAGTATCAATAACCCGTTTCCTTAGTACAAAAATCTCATGTTGCTCCTCAGGCGTCTGGGGAGCAACAATTTTTAACTCCTCAACACCGGCTCTCAGGTCGGCTAGGAATTCAGCCACATTTTCTTCCCAATTATTCAGAGCATTAATATTGATGGTTTTTCCAAGTGTAGCCAGTTCCTGCTTAAGAGTTACCTCCTGAAAAGTAAGTTGGCTAAGCTGATATTCCATGTTATTGGTGGTAAAAACGCCCTTACGCGTCTGGGTGATGGCCCATCGACGCTCTATCATCACCGCCTCCAACTCATTTTCAATTCTTATCTGGTCCTGCTCCAATGTGCCCTGGCTCTCCCTGATTTGATCAACAATTTGTCGCGCCTGTCCAAGCAGGTATTCAGGTTTGTCAATCGCATCGCAAACCTTTTGCCAAACTATATCTTCCGCCTTCTTAGCGCCAATGTGTCTGGGGCAATTGGGCGAAACATGTTCCTTATGCGTTTGGCCGCAATAGTAAACCCGAACAGGTGTCTTTCGCCTGATCAACTCACCCTTTCTATTTCTCTTGGACTTATTGGTCCTTGCTCCCCACTTGTAATTGCAATCGCAAAAAAGTTTACCACCTATTAGATAATCATATTTAATCCTACTAATCGGATGGATCTTTTTGCTCTCCCGCACACGGAGATATCTTCCCTAAGCTAGACTTTATCCAAAAGATACACGAAGAAAGGTACGAGTAGAGCGAGAAAAGCGGTAATTGGAGCAAAGGCGCGGCACTTTTCGGGTTTCGCTGTAAAACCGCGAAGTTTGAAAATGACGATGAGAGAGCAAGGTTCTTTTCACAATACTCAGGGCGTCCGAAAAGGTTGGCAGTTTCTTGAAATACCAAGCCGTTTGTTGAACGGGCAGTTTCTGCTTTTGGGCATGCAAGTTTGCCAGCAAGGTGACTATGGAAAACAAACCCAGCAAAGCAGGCGTAATACGCAGGATAGACAGATCCGCCCATTGCCGTTGTGTCTCCACCCCTAAATGGGTGCGAACTTCGTGAAAGGTGACTTCGACTTGCCAACGACGCACAAACCATTCGATGATTTGCTCTGCTGAAACCTTGATGTCCGTGCATAACAAAGCCTGCGTTTTGAATACCTTCTTTGGGTCACTCACAATCACCCAACGAATGGGCAATGGCGGTTTCCCGCTGTGGAACCAGACGGCAGTTTGGGATGTGATTTCAATGTCGCGTTTTTTCTCTCCATACCATTCTTGCACGGTGAGGCGTTTCCAGTGCGTGAGTTTATCCTCTGCGACTTCTTCCAAGGTGGGCAGGCGTTTACCCTTCTTGCGTGGGCGACCCATCTTGCCTGGCGCAGGTTTACTGGGTTTATACAGAGCAGCGTCCAGTCGAAAGCGTGTAATCATGCAGATCGGATTTTTCAGTTGACGCAACCGCCAAAGCAGGTCAATCATGGCAAAACTACTGTCTGCCACGACCACCAGCAGGCGCTTGGGAAGCCAGCGAAGGGACGCGAAACGGATGCTCGCCCGCGATCCCAAACGCTTCGCGGTTGGAGGCCAGCACGTGCAATTTCGGGCAGAGTTTGATGAGACCTTCCACCAGCCGCGCGCACTCTTCGATAAGATGTTCGCAGTTTTCGAGTATCAACAGGACAGATTGATTGCCGATGGTCTTCGCAAGCGCGTGAAGGTCGCTGTCCTTCTCGCGCAGACCCATCGCGGACAGAATCGCGCCTGTGACGAGGGACGCGTCCGTGAGCGATGCCAATTCCACGAACCAGACGCCGTTTGCAAATTGCTCCAAACTCTCCGCGCCTACTTGCAGACTCAAACGCGTCTTCCCCGCGCCGCCCGAACCCGTCAACGTGACTGCGCGTTGATTCGCGACGAGCGACTTGATCTCTTCGATTTCCTTCTCCCGCCCGATGAAAGTTGTGACTTGCGCGGATAGGTTGTGACGATAAATATCCAGCGTTTTGAGCGGCGGAAAATTCGCGGGAAGACTTGGAATGACCAGTTGATAAATATGCTCAGGCTGGGTCAAGTCCTTGAGACGTTTCTCTCCCATATCGAGAAAAGAAAATATCTCGTCGAGCAGTTCGCGCGTCGCGAGCGAGATCAACACATGCCCACCATGTCCCGCGGACATCAGCCTTTGAGCGCGGCTCAACGAAAGATAGCCCTGATAGTCGCCACCCTCCTGGATTATTTCATTGCCCGTGTGGATTCCCATTCGCACTTTGATGATGGTTTCACCCCACTGTTCGTTTTGTAGTGTGACCTGCGCAGCGATGGATGCTCGCAACTCGTCGCTTGCCTGCTGGAACGCAGCGCAAAACGAATCCCCAATCATTTGAAAAACATAACCGCCATTCGATTCGATGGCGTGACGCAGAATCTCGTTATGCCGCGCGTGGGCGACGCGCATCGCGTCGGGATGATTTTCCCAGAGCCGCGTGCTGCCTTCGATGTCGGTGAAGAGGAAGGTGACAATGCCCGTTGGGTGGCTGGGTGTGTTGCTTGCGAGCATGGATTTTCCTTTGGCTGTGGAATTTTACATCAAATAAGAGCGGGTAGATAAAACGTCGGTCTTGGAGATTTAACGTATAAGTCCGCGCTGAGAGCGCCGACGGCAAGAGATCACTCATATAGTCGTCCTGTCACGTCATTACCGCAGGCGTTTTCGATTTGGTACGCGTTCGGCAGGAACGCGTACGTCGCGGGCGAGTTGATTCTGGCGGTTTCAGGTTGGAGGTAACGCCGATAGCGTTCCAATTCCAGGGGAGCGATGTGGAGCAGTTTCCAAATCCTGGCGATGTGTTGTTGCTGTTGCGGCGCTT
The DNA here is from genome assembly GCA_964511765.1 of uncultured Anaerolinea sp. GTDB lineage: Bacteria > Chloroflexota > Anaerolineae > Anaerolineales > Villigracilaceae > Villigracilis. Next base: position 5,878 of record CAZEGE010000101.1, on the reverse strand, counting down.
CCGAAAAATAAAGTTCTTCGTAGGTTAGTTTGACCACATCATTATCTGACCGTTCGTCCATGATCGACTCGAAGAAATCCAGACTCTCTCTCAGGTTGTTGACACGTTCCTGGATTTCCTGAACATCCAGCGGCTGGAGATTTCGATAATGCTCATCCAGCGACTTGGTCATTTCCCATTTTTGCCACAACTGTGTTTGTTGGGCGATCATCACAGAGACGACCGACTGCAAAAGATTCCTTCGCCGCAGAAAGACGATCTTGCAATCGGGGCGTTTCAGCAAATGGGCGGCGAGATCTCTGGGAAGTTGATAATCGAGGATTTTTATGCCGTTGTGAGTCGAAAATATTCCTTCCACCTGCGCTTCCAGTGAGGGGATGTCATGGATCAACTCCCGATAATTTTTGTTGTCCGCGTCCCAGCGTGTGAAGTTTTCGTTGAACGGTTCCTCCAGAATGTTCAGGTCGGGATGCGATTGGAGGATCTCGTAGAGGCTGGAACTGCCGCTGCGCGGGTGGGCGAGGAAGAGGAGGCGGAGGGAGCGATTCATAACAATCGCCTCGCCGCCAGCATCGTGATATCGTCGAACTGCTCCGCCTCTGCGATGTGATCGCGCAGGCGCGTCTCGATCTCGCGGAGCAGCGCCTCCGCCGATTCCGTTTTGGGATCCAGCAAGGCTAACAAACGTTCGCGCTCGAAAAATTCACCGCGCGGATTTTTGCTTTCAGGCGCGCCGTCGGTGAAGACGAAAATCAGGTCGCCCGACTCGATTTGATGGGTTTTCTGCGCGAATTTGAGGCCTGCAAACAGCCCGATCGCGAGTCCCGTCTTCGGCAGAAAGGATTGCGCGCCGCTTGATTTCACGATCACAGGCGGCTCGTGTCCCGCGTTGACGTACGTCAGCAATCCATTTTTCGGGTCGAGAATCCCGAAGAACACAGTGGCAAACATGCCCGTCTCGCCGTGGGTTTTGGCGATGTAATCGTTGGCGAGCGAGATGGAACGCTCCAGCCGCGCCGCGACGGGTTCCTGCGCGTCGGTCTCCTGCGTAAAAAAATCGGCGGTTGCCGCGGCGCGGATCAGGCTTCGGAACAGCGTCATGAACAATGCCGCGCCCACGCCTTTTCCGCACACGTCTCCGATGACGAGACCGAGCGTCCCATCGGGCAGGTGGAACGCGTCGTAGAAATCGCCCGCGACCTCGCGCGCCGCCTTGAAGTACGCGGCGATTTCCCAGCCTTCGGCGCGCGGCAACTCGGCGGGCAGGAATCCCTTTTGAATTTCGCGCCCGATCTCCAATTCGCGCTCCAAACTTTTTAAATGGAGTTGCTCCTGGTCGCGCAGGCGTTTGCGTTCGAGGCTGGCGCGGATGCGCGCGTGCAGTATGGTCGGCTCGAAGGGTTTGGGCAGGTAGTCTTCCGCGCCTTGCTGAATGCCCCTGGTCACGCTTTTGAGATCGTTGCTGGCGGAGATGACGATGATGGGAATGTCGCGCGTCGCGGCGTCGGCTTTGACCTGTTCCAGCACGGCGAAGCCGTCCATGACGGGCATCATGATGTCGAGCAGGACGAGATCGGGGGAGGCGGCGCGGATCTTTTCGAGCGCTTCCTTTCCATCGAAGGCGGCAATCAGTTCAAAGTTATGGTCGGAAAGTTCCTGCTGGAGGTAATCCACGTTGTAGGGTTCGTCGTCCACGATCAGGATGCGGGGAGGGTTGTTCATGGCGGGGTTATTCCAGATTCTGTAGCGTAGGCGACGTTCTCTAACGTCGCCAGGTGCACAAGAGAGCGCACACTACGCTACGCGTCGGTTCCAATATATTTTTTGAGCGCGGCGAAGAGCAGGTTTTCATCGAGCGGTTTGGTGAGGTAGCCGTTACAGCCAGACTCGTGCGCCTTTTGCATGTGACTTTCCATGGCGTGCGCGGAGAGTCCGATGATGGGGACAGCGGGGAGCGTTCGGCGGATTTGGCGGGCGGCTTCGTAGCCGTCCATGGCGGGCAGGGAGATGTCCATGAGGATGAGGTCGGGTTTGTGTTCGAGCGCCATACTCACGCCCTGACTGCCGTCCTTTGCGATGAGCAGGTTGTAGTCGTCTTCCAGCAGTTGGACGAGCAGGTCTATGTTCAGTTCGGTGTCTTCAACGATCAGGATGGTTTTCATGGGCGCTCCAGTTTTGTACCGCAAGATTTATCTTGCGCTGTCGGGGCAACATGAATGTTGCGGTACTGTTAATTGGACTCCGCTTCGGGGTGAGATTCGGTTGGAAGCGCGGAATCAGGCGCGAGGTCCGAAGGGGAGGCGGGTTTGGGCTCGTATCGAATCGGGACGATGAGGGTAAACGTCGAGCCTTTGCCGTATTCGCTTTGGGCGGTCAGGTCGCCGCCGAGTAGTCGCGCCAGGTTGCGGCTGATGGTGAGTCCCAGCCCCGTACCGCCGTATTGACGCGTCGTGCCGGTGTCGGCCTGTTGGAATTCTTCGAAGACTTTGCCGAGCGCTTCTTCGGTGATGCCGATGCCCGTGTCGCAGACGTCCACGATGAGCGTTTCGTTTTCTTTGCGGGCTTTGAGGGCGATCTCGCCGTCCGCCGTGAACTTTGCGGCGTTGCTGAGCAGGTTGAGGATGATCTGTTTGATCTTGTCCTGGTCGGAGTAAACGACGCCGAGGTCGTCGGCTTGTTTGACGAGGCGCACGCTGGGTTTGACGAGCGGGGCGGCGGTGTTGGCGCACAGGTCCATGAGCGCGCTGGCGTTGAAGTTCGCGGCTTGCACGTCCATGCGACCCGCTTCGATCTTGGCAATGTCGAGGACGGTGTTGATGAGATGGAGCAGGTGTTCGGAACTGTCGAGGACTTTGTCGAGGTTTTCGATTTGCTGCTGGGGCAGGACGCTCTCGCCTTTTCTGCGAACGATGCGCGTGAAGCCCATGATGGCGTTGAGCGGTGTGCGCAGTTCGTGACTCATGTTGGCGAGGAAGGCGCTCTTTGCCTGGTTGGCGTGTTCGGCGGCCGCGCGGGATTCCTGCGCCTCTTTGAAGAGGCGTTGCGTTTCGTCGAAGAGGCGGGCGTTTTCGAGCGCGACGCTCATCGAGTTGGCGAGGGTTGTCAGCAGGCGCAGGTCGGAGTCGTGGTAGGCGTTCTCCTTATCAAGATTCGCAATGTGGATCATGCCTTTGATCTCTTTGCCGAGCATCAATGGGGCGTTCATGCCCGATTTAAATTCTTCGCCGTTTTCCAGCACCTGCCCGCCCAGCGCCCGATACTCGCCCACGTTACGATAAATACGCGGTTGGGGGTCGGCGATCATGAGGTTGCACATCTCCGAGAAGGGATGCGTTTCGATGACGAAGCGCTGTTTCAAGAAACAGTACGGCGTATCCTGGCATCCGCTTTCGGGGTCGAAGAGATAGATCGCCGTCCCCGTCGCGCGGAAGATGTCGCGGATCTTGTCGCCGACGAGGTCGTAGATCGCCTGCACGTCGAGTTTGGAGGCAAGCCCCTCCTGCACGCTGTTGATGATGCCAAGTTCCTGCGCGCGCTGTTCGGTTTCGCGGAGCAGGCTTTGAGTCTCGTTGAACAGGCGCACGTTTTCGATGGCGATGGTGGCTTGATCGGCGAAGGTTTGGAGCAGTTTGATCTTCTTCTCGTCGAACGCGCCTGCTTCGGGACGCGCCACGCAGAACGCGCCGATGGCGTTGCCCTCGCGCAGCATGGGAACCCACAATCCGCTTCGGAATCCGAGCGAGGCCACCAGCGGGCGCGTCGCTTCGGGGATGTCGGGGTCGTTCAGCGCGTCAATCACGTGGATGACCTTTTTATCGAGGATGGAACGCGCTGAGTATCCGCCATCGCGCGTCAGCGGGCGCGGGTATTCGCGTTGAATCTCCTCCGTCGCCTGCGGGGTAAAATTTTTGAGCGCGGTCATGTTGAGCATCTTGCCGTCGTAATTGTACACCGCGCTAAAGTTCGCGCCGCACAACTTGAGCGCGTTCTCCGAGATGGCGTCCAGCACGGGCTGTATGTCGGTGCGCGAACTGGCGATGACTCGCAAAATATCGCTGATGGCGGTCTGGTATTCGAGCGCTTCGGTGATCTCGGCGTTGCGTTGTTGCAGTTCGTTGAACAGGCGTACGTTTTCGATTGCGATCACCGCCTGGGACGCAAAGGTTTGCATCAACGCAATTTGTTTGTCGGTGAAGGGCGCGGGGTCACGCTTGCCGATGCCGATGGCGCCGATGGCTTCGCTTTCGCGAATCAAAGGCACTTGCAGAACGCTGTTGAGGATCTTCGCCCTAACGTAGCGGCGCGTGATTTCGGGCAGGTCGGGGGCGCGTTCCATATCTGGGATGTGGACGATGGCGCGGCTCAGGATGGCGCGGGCAGACAATGTGCTGTCCCAGCGCAACGGCGCGGGGTAGGATTGGCTCGACACTTCGCGCGCGGTTTCCAGAACGTCGTCCGAAATATCGCTGGAGGCAACTTCGTAGACCGTCTCCCCGTCCGTGCGATAGAGCGCCGACATGCTGGCGTTGCACAAACGCCGCGCGCTTTCCACGATCCCATCCAGCACAGGCTGGAGATCGGTGGGCGAGGCGGCGATGACGCGCAAAATTTCGCTGGTGGCGGCCTGCTGTTCAAGCGCTTCGGCAATTTCGACGCTGCGCTGGTGTTCCGCTTCGACGGCGCGCTTTGCGGTCTGGCGCGCTTTTTTCAGCGCGTCTTTTTGTTTGGTCAACTCAGCTTGAACTTCTAATAGCGGCTTTCCTCTCTCCGCTTTTTTGCGGGACTTGCCCGCGGAGGGCGGTTTTCCTGCCATGGTCACTGCTCTTTTCTGCCTTTTGGTTTATCGGCCATGTACGCGTGTCAGGGGGCGTCAGGTTGAAGCGCTTTGATGGAAAAAGTTCATCATTTGGAGTCGGACGAATCAATACAGGGCAGGCTTGTGCGTCTGCTACCATGTATTGAGTCTGCATTTAGAAGGAATTGATCGCGGCCTGACGGTCGGTGAAAGTTTCGATGTACATGTCAAAGCCCGCGGTGTCGAATGCGACCTTTGTGCTTTCTGAAAGGTTTAGGAGTTTCAAATGGGGTGATTTATATGTGCCATCGCCAATGCCCTTCTTCATCTCCTCATCTGTAACATCGTCTTCGTTCACCTCGCGAAGTTTGTTGAAAATCTGGTTCAAGGCGCGCAGTCCAGCGCTGCTCATAAAGGGCACGTGTTCCATGTCCAACAGGATGTGTCTTGCCCCGCCCTCGATCAGGTTCAGGACGTTTGCCTGAAAAACGTCCGCAGTGGACATATCCACATTCCCTTCCACATGCGCTACTGTCACCGGCACGCGACCGGTCATGGTAGATACTTTGATTTCCATGTTCTTCTCCTTTGGCTGGTTGGTTCAATTGAATTAATTATACTTGAGTCCTTGTTCCTGACGGACGCTAGAATTGTATGGGCGCGCCAGGAATTCCAATGTTAACGGAATCGCGCGCGACATGGAATCGCCCACGGGCGAGGAGCGTTCGCAGCGTTCGCGCAGGAGGGCGATCTGTTCGGGCGTCGCGCCGGGGACGGAGATTCTGACCGTGTAGGAAATGCCGTCGTAGCCCGAACCAGGCGCCCCGTCCAGGCCGAGATACGAGCGGACGTTGAAATGTCCCGTCGCCTCCACCGAAAGTGACTCGATCTTAAGTCCGAGAAAAGAGGCGTGCATTGCGATCAAGTCCACGTCGCAGGCGGCGAGGGTGGCGAGGAACATTTGCATCGGGTTGAATTCATCGTCGCCGCCGAGGTGCATGGTCATGCCTTTGAATTCGACCCGCGAGCGCGAGCCGCCCTCCCAATGCGCGATGAGCGCGGGATTGCGGTCGGCTTTGTCGG
>CAZEGE010000100.1:0-11899 GCA_964511765.1 uncultured Anaerolinea sp. | reverse complement strand
TGGTTTCGAGCAGGTTTTTCATGCGCGTGAGCGAGTCGAGTTTCTTGCCCGTCACAGGGTTGGTTTCCCATTCGACGAAGGTATATAACCCGATTTCAAAGGGTTGATTTATGGCTGACACAAAAAATAAACTCCTATTTTGATTGATTTGGGTATCTGCATTGGTTTACGCAACCGCCACCCGTTTGAGGGTAATGGCTTTTTCGGGGCAACTGGCGACGCACTCCGCGCAGGCGCGGCAGGCTTCGGCGTGGACTGGGAAGGCTTGTTTCCAGCCGTGCGCCGTGCCCTTGAGCCGTCCCACGAAACTTAACGTGGCGCGCTCTTGCGGCGAAACAATCCCCATTTCGAACACATTGTACGGACAGACCGCCACGCACTCGGCTTTGCCTTCGCATTTTTCGCGGTTGACGATGGGCATGAATACGCCCGGTTCCTGTTTGCAATCTACAGATTTTGAAGCAGTCGTCATGGTTTGCTTTCCATTCCTTTTACGAACTCCAATAATTCACGGCTTTCTTGAAGCCAGGTCATCGGATTGACGCTGCGCTTGATATATTGAATCAAACCTTCCCGATCCACCACCACTGAGGCGGTGCGCTGGATGACAAAAGCCACTTTATCCAACCCAAATAACTGATATACTGCGCGGTCAGGATCAGACAATACAGGGAAGGGTGTCTTGAGCGTCTCCGCATACTGGCGGGCGCGTTCGGGCGAATCGCCCAAAATCACCAGGATCTGCGCTCCTGCTTTAATAAATTCTTCATTCAAGCGCCCCAACTGGGCGACATGCGATCTGCATTGTATTCAGTTGTATTCGCGTACAAAGAACAAAACAATGTGCGATTTGCCTTTATATTCCGCCAACCCGATTTGCCGACCATCGTTTGCGGTCAGGCTAAAATCGGGGGCGGGAGAACCCGCATTAAGATCAGCGCTCATTTTGTTTTCCTCGTTATTTTTCAACTGCAAACAACACGCTGTTTTGCGCGGGGTCTGTCACGATAATGCCCTCGTCGGTCTGGTTGTAGGGCATCTCGACTTCTTCGATGCGCGCCAGAAGTTGATCCCAGGCGGCGCGGTCGGGCAGGATGAAGGAGATGTTTTTCAGCCCCAACGCATCGGGAGGCGGAGGCGGCGCACCCTCGCCCTGCCAGGTGTTGTATCCGAGGTGATGATGATACCCGCCAGCCGAGACCATGCCCATCCGAAAGCCATTGCGCGCCACGCCCATATCATCAAAGCCGAGCAGTTCGTGGTAGAAGCGACGCGTCTCGTTCAGGTTGGCAACATACATGTGAAAGTGACCCATGTGAACTTCGGGCGGGACGGGTTCGTCAAGGCGGTCGTCTTTGGTCAAGTGCGAGAAGAGTGCGTCAACGTCAAGCGCTTCGCGCCCATCACTGGGTCTGCCATCGGCGTGGCGCGCGTAAAAACTCCCGTCGGCATTCACAACAAAAATCCCATCTTCAGGCGATTCACAGTACAGTTCAATGTTGTTGTCTTCGGGGTCATCCAGGTAAGTGGTTTTGGTCATCACATGATCGGTGGGATAGCATTGCCAGCGTAGCTCAAAGAGACGAGCCACGGCGCGCGCCAATTCGCGGCGGTTGGGAAAGAGGATGGCAAAGTGATAGATGCCGGTTACGCCGCGATAGCGTTTGCCATTTTGGATTTGGGTCAGACGCACAAAATCCGCGCCGCCCGCGCCCAGTCCGGCGCTGTTCTCATCCTTCCAGTGCAGGCGTAAGCCTAATACTTGCTGGTAAAAGGCAAGTTGATTCTCAAGGTTGGCAACCTTCAGATGAACGTAACCCGGCTTGGTCTGTGGGTGGATGCGATGCGGGGATATGGCAACGGGTTGAGGGATAGGTGGGGTGGAGTTCATTTTTCTCCTTCGATTACAGAGCGTTTAATTTACTATAGCCTACGGAAGAACAAGTGCAATCAGCGTCAGTGAAATGGAAGCCAGAAAAGCCTTGAAGACGACCCGCCGCGCCTGACGCCGTACCTGCGCGAGCGCATCCTGATCCTCGATCTTCTCGATCTTGCCTGTCAAATTACGCGCGCCGCGCGCAGCAAGTCCCACTCAGGTTTTGTCGCGCCATTGAAAGTATCCGTTGGCTGCGCCGAAAAAAAGCAGGAACAATGGCAGTCGCCATAAACGATCTGCGCCACTGGCAATCAACACTGCCAGAACGACAAGCGCGATCACAAATCCAGTCACACCGCCGAGCAGGCGTTTGCGCCGTTCTGCAGGGCTGAGATTTGAAATACAGATTTCACCAAGCTCTTCTGATTCAGACTCTGAGACGGAGGGATTCTTCTGAAAACCTGAAAAGTTTACTGCAACACGCATCATCATTTGGACCTCGTTTCTGCTTTCATTAAATCAACTTTTTGCGGCGGCTGTTATATCTGCCGCGGTTACCGCGCGCCCCGTGACAAAATTGTAGGAGTCTATGACGAGTTGAAAGATCACGTCCAACTCCTGCATGTCCAGCGGTGTGTACAACATCACCATGCCGAGATTGCCCATGTATGCCGCCAGCGGATGAGGCTCTGCCCAGCCCTTTTCGATGGCTTCCTGTGCACGCTCGGGCGAAAGCGAAACATGCAGACTGCCGTCGGGATGGATGTGCGCGAACTCGCGTCCGCGAGCGATGGATTCAGGGTGAGCCAGAGGCAGGTCTTCGTCAAGCCAGATCGCCCGCGCCCCAGGCACGGAGATGACCGTCGGACGGTTGGTCACATTCGGGAGGGAATACGACCGTAGAAACAATTCCGCGTTCACTTCTGGAATAAGTTGTACGCCAATCTGGGAATGCGGCATATTTTTATTTGTCGGCGGGCGCGGGTGTGTGCGTTGGGGTAAAACAGTATATTCTGTCATTTTTTCTCCATACTAAAAAAGCGAAACACCAAACTTGTTCAGAAACCAGCCTGTGGTGTAAACATATCCGTTTTTAATTTTCATTTCCACGGGATTCGGGTAGGTACTATCCGTTGCAGGACTTTCCATGCGGTCGCCGGTCAGGGAATAGGCGCTGTTATGCTATTTGACAGCACAACAGATTATTTTCTTTCTCAAAGAATCACCCGCCCGCCGCCGTGCAGAAAACAGATACTCAAAAATTCGTCTGGTCAGGACTGTCTCGTCCTAGCCAGACGAAAAGATAACGAACTTAGAACGACAGGCTTAAGACCCAGGGCTGGGGAATTGCCACAAACATTAGCGTGCAGCCCAACATACAGACATCCTTCATGAAGAAGGTCATGTCCATTTGGCGCTGCATGGGGTCCTGGATGGTCCAGAAGTTGTGCATGGTTGAAGCGACCGGGATAATGAAGAGCACGATCAATGCAACTCCCACCAGCGGGTACAGCCCCAGTATGATGCTCAGTCCACCGATGATAATCATTGCGCCGCTGCCGCGCACAGCCAACCCAGAGAACGGTACACCTTTGGACTGCGTCCAGGGGATCATGGCTTGCGCCTGGGCGAAGTGAGCGTAACCGCCGAAAATCCAGTATATGCCGACGATGATCCTGCCGATCAGAAATACGATATCCATTTTTTTCTCCTTTGGTGAAATGATTAAATTTTTGATTGTTGATGAAACTGTCAGTCTCTTACATGCGGGAGGAAAATGTTTTACAGCGCTGGCGGGAATTACCTCCTTTCATGGATTATTTTTGTTTCTTCTTGATTTGTTCCAGCGCTTGCAGGAAGGCTTCATACGGCTGGGCGCCGACGATGGCGTAGCGATCATTCAGAACGTAGGTAGGCACGCCCGTCACGCCAATTTGAGAGGCTTCCTTCACCAGCGCGTTGACCGTGGCTGTGTACTTGCCAGCCTCTACCTCACGCTGCATTTCCTCCGCGTCCAACCCAACTTGCAGAGCGGCGTCGCGCAGGACATCCCATTTGCTGATGTTTTCACCGTGTCCGTAGAATTTCTCAAATACAACATGATGGAACTCGAAACCCTTGCCTTTTTGGCGTGCGTACTCAGTGGCTTCGTGCGCAATGCGCGTGTTGGGAATACGCGTGGCGAAAACCATCTCCAATCCAGCCGCGTTCGCCATTTGCTTCAGGCGGACGTTCGTTTCTGCCATGCGTGACTTAATATGATCAGGCAGTTCCATGCCTTCGGGCGGCGTATCGGGGCGCAGGTAAAACGGGCGCCATTCGACTTGCGCGTTGTGCTTTTCAATTAACGTTGCGACCACACCCTGGCCGACATAGCACCAGGGTCAGACGTAGTCGGAAAAAATTGTGAGTTTAAGCTGATCCATGTTTCTCCTTTGTTAACTAACTATTTAGTGCACAAAATTATCATTGGAATTTCGCGCCGAGTGCGCTTCTGATAGCCATCAAAGGCGGGGGCTTTCTCGACCAGTTGCGCCCATAGCCGCCTTTTCTCCTCCGAACTTGCCTGTTCGGCCATCACTAATCTTGTACCGTCACCCAATTCGATTATTGCTTGCGGGCTGCTTTGCAGATTCAGCCGCTTGGGCGGAGGCTTGTCCCGTCCTTTATTGGGGGCGGTAATCACATAGTTTGGATCCTCGTGGAGGTACATGACAGGAACGGTACGTTTCTTCTCGGTCTTGCGACCGGTGGTCGTGAGTAGAAGCACTGGCATTGTTCCAACCATGCAGAAACTGATCGCGCCCACGCGCTTCGCTAATGGAGCAGACATGAGTTCGAAGGGGATGATGTTAGTGGTGGTGATGACCTTCGTGATCGTGGTCGTGTCCGTGATGGTCTTCGGGCAGGTATTGGTGTGGGTCTTTCTCGAAGGAATTTTGGCAACCGGGGGAGCAAAAGTAGTAGGTTTCGCCCGCGTGTTCGCTCTTGTATTGCGCGGTTTCGATTTCAACTTCCATCTTGCAAACGGGGTCAATGGCAATGGTCATGGGATTCTCCTTTTGAAAAGTTAGAGTGTCTATTTCGGAAGCGGGATAACATTCGCCAGTTAGTGGGTCACAGTAGCCGCCGACTGCGTCTCCGCCGAGGTTAACAAGTGTGAGGGGTGTTTTCGATGTAGCAGGATTGGCTGATGTCATGCTAGAAACCGAGTTCTTCTTTGACAATAATCATTGTGATGCGCTTCGGGCGAAACTCGCTGTTGACGACCAAAATCTTGTTCACGCTTGTGCCCATGTTGTAAAGTTGTTGCATATGTTCCTCCTCAAGAGGATAGCAATATTCCTGAATGCGCCTAAAGCCTTCGTTCAGGTCCTTGACGATCTTTTGTGAACCAACCACCCAGATGACCTTCCCTGCGCCAGAGGCATAGGGACCAAGTTGACTGCCGGTTTTCGAACTGATCAGCACGCGCCCGTCCTCGGTCACTGCCTGAACACTGCCAGCGGCAAAATCAGGCGCGCCGCCCAGTTTGCGAATCTCCCGGCCTTGCGTCTCGCGGTTCATCGCAAACATCTTTGGGCGCAACGCGTCGAAGCGACCCGATTTATCAATCTCATCCCTGATCCCCAATTTTTCAAGGGTCACGGAGGAGCTAAGGAATACTTCCGCTCCTTCTGGAACCAGTTCAAAAAACAGGCGGTTCGCTTCCTCGCCATTTTTGGCAATTAGAGTGTGGATGCCATTGGCTTCAAGCGCTTTAACAACACGTTCGATTTGTTCATCGCTCGCCAGCCTCGTAAATTTTTCATTTGGAAGGGTCATTGGAACATTCCCCAGCGTCCGTACATCACGAACACAGAAAGCGCCAACAAAACCAAATTGACCGGGAGGACGTTATACTCTTTTTTAGGCAAATGTTCCGTGGAAATGGCGAGAATCTGAATCAACGCCAAGCCGAATGCCGCCAATACCGTCAGCCAGGGCAGGATGCCCGTTACCAGCGGCAGGATCAGCCCCAGCACGCCGAGTAATTCCGAGATACCCATGAAGCGAACGAAAGCATCCGTGCGGTCTTTTGCCCAAGGCAGCATTTCTTTGGCTTTTGCGGTTTGAAAAGTTTTCATCACTCCTGCCATGCCAAACGTGGCTCCCAGTAAAACCTGTGCGATCCACAATGCGATATTCATCTTGACTCTCCTTCTTGAATGTGGTATCTTGCACAACATTCGTTGGGTAAGTAACAAGTGTTGTGTAAGATACTATTATTGTCTAACTTCGTCAACCATCAGAAGCGCAATTTTGTTGACTAAGCGACACTGGAGCGAAAATGTTGTCCTCAATTCAAGAAGAGAAACTTGACCCCCGCATCAAACGAACCCGTGGTCTGATCCTGCAGTCCGTTGAAACTCTCCTCGCTGAGAAGAGTTTCAACGCGATCACTGTGCAAGATATCACTGACATGGCTGAGATCAACCGCGCCACGTTCTACGCCCACTTCCCTGATAAGTTTGCTTTGCTCGATTACAAAATCCGCCAGGACTTTCGCGCCGAACTCGAACAGCGCACGTTAAATGCCTGTCACTTCAGTGTGGACAATCTGCGCGCGCTAATCGTGACCGTGTGTGAGTTCATCGGAGAAGCGAACAGCCAATGCAAATCGCCGCGCAGCCAGTTTGGTCCACTCATGGAGACGCAGATCAAAGAACAGACCAAGGGTCTGTTGATGACATGGCTTGAACAAATCGGGTCGAACCCCTCTCCAGTGATCGCGGCCACTGCTGCCAGTTGGGCGATCTACGGGCTGGCACAGTACTGGAATGAACAGAAAGACCACGACTCTCTGGGCGAGTACATTGAAAAGATAATGCCGCTGGCAGAAGCAAATTTGCAGTTTAGCCGCGCTTGATTGTCGTACAAAAGCAGAAACAAATTGCGCTTTTCCTTTTCAAGATTGGTCATCTCTTTGTCAAGGTCCAGGCGGGGGTATCTGAAAAAATTTCAAAGGGTTCTGACTATGGTATTTCCCTTGCGAAACTATCACAATCGCGAAGATTCTGTACCGCGACATTTATGTCGCCCTTTGGTTGCGGAATGAATTCCGCGTTACGGCATTCAATCGTAAGGATGTCACAACAGTTGGAATGCGTTTTCGGGAAATTGATCTTATAACCGTATGGTCGAGCAATTGCAGCAATCGCCGAAAAACAAATTCAAAATGGAAAGCCTCGATACCGAAAAGAGCGCCATCTTATTGGAATTGAACGACAAAAGCCAGCAACTGGCAGACCTGTTCCGCGGCCTGATAAACGTTCAGGGAGAGGAGTGGCATCGCGCGCGAACTGCACGATGGGCTGGGTCCCACCCTTGCCAGTCTTACCTTGAAGCTGGATGCGGCTCGTAATCAATTGAAACAAAATCCGGATGAAACTAATTCGCTGTTAGTAGAGTTGAAATCCCAAACCCAGTCAGCCATAGAAGATATTCGCCGCCTTGTTTATAACCTACGTCCACCTGCTCTGGATGAGCTCGGATTATTTTCCGCCATTCAGGAATATGCAGCCAATCATCTCCGCGCCGGGTTATCAGTGCGGATCGAGCGCAAGGGCGATTTTCCCAAATTACCTGCCACTGTTGAAGTGGCTGCCTACCGTATTGTCTGCGAAGCATTGACCAATGTCTCGAAACATTCGCATGCGACTAAATGTGACGTTCGATTCATGCTCAACGATGCGCTTCAAATTGACATTCAAGATAATGGCCCTAGTGCGCTGCTAACTTGGTTATTTTATAATAGTGACGGGATAAAGCCGCTTGAGTTTAATGCGAGCATTATCGGGTTTAAATTGCCAATTGATCTGTACCTTTAAATTATTACGGTCTATCTCCCAAGCGGAAACTTCTTTGGCAAGAGTTTGCTTATCGGGAATCCTGCGATTCGTACACTGACGACTGAGGATGCTCAATTCAATTTCAGCCATATTCAACCAAGAGCCATGTTCCGGTGTGTAATGCCATTCAAAGCGTTGCGCCAGTCGCCTGGCTTCAGCAGGTTCAAACCGTTCGTACAGACATGCTGGAGAATGTGTATTGAGATTATCCGTGACTAATACGATCTTTTCTGCGTCAGGAAATTCTTCATCAGATAAGTAGCGTAACAACTCTGCAAAATCCTGATTGGTGCGTTGATCGGTTACGAAAGTTTTTCGTTTGCCAATCAAAGGTTCAACCGCCATAAAAATATTGGCTGTACCATTTCGTTCGTATTCGTAATCCTGGCGTGCTGGCTGCCCTGCTTCAATCGGTAATGTGCCGCGCGGTGTGTCGTGCAAGGTTTTGCTGACTTCATCTACACATACGAGAGGGCGTTTTGGATCATAGGGACGCTCATAAACTGCCAGCACATCTTCCATCTTCGCCACGAACTGTGCTGATGGTTTGGCTATCACCCAAGATTTTACGAGCCAAGGCTTAAGTTCATTTTTTTTAGCCGATGCATCACTGCCACATCACTAATGCTGTCTACCAATTTCAACTCAACCAGTTTATCTGCCAGCAGTTGCAATGTCCAGCGCGCTCTTCCTTCAGGCGGCGCACTACAAGCCAGTAGCGTTAATTGTGCCTCAATCTCACCTGTGATCTTGGGCACAGCCCCTGGACGTGCTTTGTCATACAGTGCATTCTCTAATCCGCCTTCTACAAATTTCTTGCGAATCGCTGTGATGGTTGGCAAAGAGCACATTAAAACAGATGCGATTTCCTCCGTTCCTTTCTTCTTCTTCTGGCTCTCGTCAGTCAATAACAAAATGCGAGCTCGGGTCTGCGTGCGGGCCGATGATTCGCCACTTCGGATCAGTGTTTCTAATTCTTGGCGATCTTCTTTGGATAAGCGAATATGATATTTTGTTCTCATCTGCTAAGTATAACTTGCAAGATATTCAAATTAGTAGAGTACTAGGCTGGTTTGACAGTCAGTGAACCAGTCTGCATCCGTCTCGGTGAAGGCCATCCTGAAGGTGGATTCCACTGGCAGGTCGGATGGGGCGAAGCCCAACCAGCGGCAGTAGTCCAATCCGCGAGTCGGGGAGCGCAATTCCCGTGCCAGACGTGCCCAATCCCATTTTTGATGATGAGCGAGGAAGATACCCAATCCCAGACTGAGCGGGTCAAAGGGCGGCGGACCCAACTGGCTGCGAAATCGCTGCGCAAAGTAGGGACGCCAGGGACTGAAATCGAACAGGCGCAGCATCAGGTCGAACTCATCCAGCCCATTCAGCGCCTCAGATTCATCCACGGCAGCCATTGATAGTGCGAGCGGCACAGTCGCCTTGTCCACGCGGGCGTTTCCCCGGGCGTGGGCAATCGCAACGGCAGTAAATTCCGTATTGCTCCCCAATCAAACATCGCCACAAAGTTCGGCAGTTGCAAGCGCCGTTCACTGGCTGAGAGGTTGCGCCCAGCGGATAGCTTGGCACGGGCCGGGTTGCACAATCCCTCGAAGGGCTGGATAACATGGCTGAGTATGGGAGCGGCAGGAATCCAAATTGCTTTCATCCCCGCCTCCTGTACTTGTGCTGCCATTCCTGATTCTGGCGCAGCGCTTGACGGTAATTACTGCGGCTGCCATGCTGACAAATACTGCGCAGACGGATTGATAGAGCTGGCACACGCAAGAGCAGCAGCGCTTCATTGTGAATTTGGTGCATGCGTTGACGGGTCAAGCCCAAGGTTTCACTGATCTCGGCAAAGGTTTGGGGTGGGCATCCGTCCCAACCATAGCGCAGCGACAGTACCCAACGCTCGCGCTCGCTCAGTTCCACCATCCCTTCTTCCAGCGCCTCGTGAATTTGCGTATCCTCCCAGCCTATGTTCAGTTTCACGCCTGTCGCGTCCGTATACGGTCCGCCAGACTCCTGCCATCTTTCTAATCTCGAAGCCCGCGCTACGGCTGTCCATATTCGATTGCGGATGACCAGCCAGGCAAAGGTTGAAAAGCGTACCCCACGCTCCGGGTCATAACATTTGATTGCCCGCCATAAACCAATCCAGCCTTCTTGTACTAAATCATCCAGGCCCGTTTCCCCGTAGACTTGGACTCGCACTACCGCAAAAATCAGACTTTTATTCTCCTGCAACATTGCACTCATGCAGTCTTTGCAGCCTGCTTGCGCGTACCTCAATCTTTCTTCCCCTTGCGTTTCACAATACTATACAATGTTCAAAGCGACACCTCCTGCAGATTTGGTATGGTTTCAATACCCACATTACCTACACAGAGGTGTCGCTTTTTTTGTTGTTTTTTTGAGTTGCTTGCCCCCTGGTTTTTGAGTTGCTTATTTTATGGTTGACTTGTTGCTAATGCCCGATGCGTGATGAAAATTTGGTAGTGATGTGTTATCCACACGCTCAAGCGCCTGGGACAAAAAGCACGAGTACGCCCAGACTCTGCGCTGATTCGATAATCAGCCGTGAACTCCCCACAACTGCTGTGTCAGCTCGAAAATTTCCTCCCGCTGGTGCGGGGAATGTATCGGCATTTTCCACGATCAACAATTTGGCGTCCAGGCTGAGGGTGTGGGAATGCCAGATTCCTTTCCGTGTTCCTCCAGCAGGCGGAGCATTTCGTACGCGCTGACTGGTCCTACACCAAGATGTTTGGCCAGGGCGGCATAATGAATCGGCTCACCACCTTCGTGATAAATATCCAGAAGTTTGCTTAATACTTCTTGCTGGCGACGGGAGAGCTTTACAGACCTATTTCCGAATATTCCGAAAATACTATATCATGGCATCGAGTCAAATTTCAGCGATGAGAGAATCTCTTTCACTGAAATCATATTCTTTTCTCAGAATGACAAACGCAAGGTCTCACTAAGAAATTTTCCACATTCCAATATGATTGATATCCTCATCTATAAAGACATTGGTGCGATAAAGCTCCTACATCTGTTTATCCAACCACTCTTTAATCACACCCAGCGACTCAGCGGTGATGGTGTGATCCATATGAAAGTTGTGATACTTCAAATCCACACCCAGACTCAGAAGGAAATCGCGTGATTGATGCGACCATTCGAGTGGCATACTTGCATCTTCAATGCCGTGCGTCATAATGATGGGCTTGCCCTTCACGCCCGCCTCATCTACCACCAGCCCAGACTGTAAGGGAATGTAGCCCGATTGCGCGATAACGCCTGCAATGCGCTGAGGGCGGGTGAGAAGAAACGACATGGACATCATACTGCCCTGACTGAAACCCATCAGAAAAAATTTCTGCGGGTCAATCGGATAAGTTGCCAGCAGTTCGGTAATGAAGTCGTCAATCCGTGCTAGCGCGGCGGCGAGAATGACAGGGTCGGGCTTGCCAAATTGCGTGACGGTGTACCAGTCATAGGCGCCGGGGGCGAAGTCTACGGGTCCGCGCCCGCTGATCCAGAGCAGATTATCCTGCAAAGAATCCGAGAGTCCAATTAAGTCGCGCTCGTTGCTGCCGTGACCGTGCAGGGCAAAGATGGCGGGATAGCGCGTCTCCTTGTCGGCGGGATTGTAGCCAGCAGGGAAACGAGTGAGATGATAAATCGAAAGGTTCGCGCGTTCTTCAACAGGGATTTGATTCATGGGAAACTCCTAAATTGTTTTATTATTCCATCCCGAAGGGTTGATTGGCGAAATAAGGTTTTCAAGGAAACCTTCCGAACGTTCGCATAAGGCAAGTTACAAAAATCTACGCCGACGTTCGGCTTTGAATTTCCTTGCGGACAACAGGCACGACCTTCGTTCCGAGCAGTTCAATCGAGCGCATGAGTTCTTTGTGCTGAACTGTGCCAATATCCATCTGGAGCAACAGGCGGTTGTAATGCAGAATGTTTTGCTGAAAGAGAATCTTTTCGATAACCTCATCAGGATTGCCGACGTAATCAGAGCCGCGCAGACCGCGGGAGTCTTCGAACTCATTGCGTGTCAATCCGCGAAAGCCGCGCTCGCGTCCCAGTTTATCCATCATCGCGTGCAGGGCTGGGAAGT
>CAZEGE010000099.1:0-11959 GCA_964511765.1 uncultured Anaerolinea sp. | reverse complement strand
CACGCATTGCCGTGACGAGCATGTCCGCTTTCCCCATTCCCATCAGAAATTCGGGATTGCCCGCCAGCGCGCGATACACTTCCACTGCGTGCGGATCATGTAAGATGGCATCCGCGCGCATGGACTCGATGGCGCGACAGGCGAGCGGTACAAAAAGAGTCCGCGCAATACCTTGAAGTTCCTGCATGGAATCGAATCTCCAATTCAATTATCACTATATGCCATTTGAATCGAAAGTCAACTCCCGTAACCGGTCTGATCAATATAACGGCCTTATTGAATTTCCGGCCGGCTTACAGCGTCATCGCACATCCATCCGCGCGCGGATCGCTGCCAGCGCAGAGCACGCCTGTCTTTGGGTCGCGCAGAATCACCTGCCCCCTGCCGAACAAGGCGCGCTCGTATCCACTGACTGCATACACGGGATGCCCCAGCTTCTCCAGGCCTGAAAACGTCTCATGCGGCATGCCATCTTCGATGGCAACCCGCCCGCCCGCTTCCTCCACATCAATGCAGAAGCGGGGCAAATTCAGCGCGGTTTGAGGGTCAAGTCTGTCATCGGCCAAAGCGGACAACACCTGCACATGTCCCTGCGGCTGCATAAACCCACCCATCACGCCATAAGAGGCATACAAGGTCTCGCCCTCACCCTGTCCTTCGGACATCCCTCTCCCGGCGGGAGAGGGGAGTCGCGTCACCATGGCAGGGATGATGGTGTGATACGGGCGTTTACGCGGCGCTAGCGCATTGGGATGATGCGGATCAAGGCTGAAGTTATGTCCGCGGTTTTGCAGGCTGAAGCCCCAGCCTTTCGGCACAATGCCCGTGCCAAAGCCCATGTAATTGCTATTGATGAACGAGCACGCATTCCCAAATTTATCCGCCACGCTGAGATAGACCGTGTTCGACGAAGCGACAGGCGTGCCGCGCTTCGGGTCAATGCTGGCACGCTTCAGGTCAATCAACTTGCGGCGTTCGCCTGCATATTCCTTCGACAATAATTCCTCCACAGGAATTTTTGAAAAGGCCGGGTCGGCAACATACCAGCGCGCATCCGCAAAGGCAAGCCGCATAGCTTCGATCAGCAAATGCATTTTTTCAGTGGACAACGAATCCAGAGCAGCCAAGTCAAATCCCTCGAGAATATTCAAGGCGATCAAGGCCGTGATGCCCTGGCCGTTCGGCGGGCATTCATACACGCGCAATCCGCGATAGTCCACGGAGATGGGACTCTCCCAAGAGGACTCATGCGACTCGAGGTCTTCCGCTGATAAACATCCGCCCGCCTCCTTTATCACGCTGACAACTGCTTCTGCAATTTGACCTTGATAGAACCCACGTTTATTTTCCCGCGCAATTACCGATAGAGTCTTCGCCAACCCAGGGTTGCGAAAGATCTCGCCTGCTCTCGGTCCACGGCCATCCATGGTTAACTCAATTCCATTCAATGAAGACTTCAATTGTTTGTCTGCGCCGCGTGACCAAAAGTAAGCGGTCAACGGCGCAACGGGGAAGCCCTCGTCCGCGAGTCGAATGGCGGGCGCGAGGATTTCTGACATCGATAGTGATCCGTGTTTTTCGATCAGGTCACACCAACCCGCGCACGCCCCGGGGACAGTCACCGTATGCGCGTGGAACGGCGGCAATTCATCAGAGTTGATTCCCTCCTTTTTCAGCCGATCAAGTGTCAACGCGGCGGGAGCGCGGCCCGACCCATTCAAGGCGGTGACTTGCTTTGTGCGCGCGTCAAAATATAAAGCGAACATGTCGCCGCCAATCCCCGTGGAGGTTGGCTCGGTGACATTGAGAGCGGCAGCCGCAGCCACCGCGGCATCGGCGGCATTGCCGCCCTTTGAAAGAATTTCAAGCCCCGCGGCAGTTGCCAGCGGCTGTGACGTGGATACGATGCCGCCGCGCCCATATATGGGTGAACGACGGGAATTAAATGCTGGGGTTGTCATCGCTGCCTCCTTTATTAGGAATGAGTTAGCAAAGTATAATGCAGACATCAACTCTCCTTAAAGGGCAAACCATGAACGAAAAAATCTACGATTACGTCATCATCGGTTCGGGGTTCGGGGGTAGTGTATCGGCCATGCGGTTAACTGAAAAAGGTTATTCCGTTCTTGTACTTGAAAAAGGCAAACGGTTTAATGACAGTGACTTCGCAAAATCCAACTGGCAGTTTTGGAAATATATTTGGATGCCCGCCATCCGTGCGCATGGCATTTTGCAAATCGCCATTCTCAAAGGTGTGATGGTTCTGCACGGCGCGGGCGTGGGCGGTGGAAGCCTCGGTTATGCCAATGTGCTCGAAGTGCCAACCGATGAGACTTTTGCCACACCCGCATGGAATCAAAATTTAAAATGGGGCGAAGCGCTCAAACCCCATTATGAGAACGCAAAGAGGATGCTCGGCGTTGCACGCAACCCAAAATTATGGAAGGCAGATTCACTCTTGAAGGAAATGGCCGAAGAACGCGGCATGGGACACACCTTCCGCGCCACGGATGTGGGCGCTTACTTCGGCGAGGCGGACCTGACTGTGCCTGATCCATTTTTCGGCGGTGAAGGACCAGAGCGTGCGGGCTGCCGTCATTGCGGCGGTTGCATGGTGGGATGCCGCCATAACGCCAAGAATACCTTGCCGAAAAATTATTTATACTTTGCAGAGAAGCAGGGCGCCGAGGTAAGAGCCGAAGTGGAAGTGACGGATGTAAAACCGCTGGCAGTTAACCATGGACAGTTAGCCTCCGATAACCAACTGTCAACCTTCAAAAATGCTGCCTACGAGGTCACCTGTCAATCCTCCACATCCCCATTCAAACGCAGGCACACCATTTACGCGAGGAACGTCATCTTTTCCGCAGGTGTAATGGGGACAATGAAATTGCTGTTGAATTTACGCGATATCAAAAAGTCATTGCCAAAACTTTCGGGAAGATTGGGCACGATGGTCAGGACCAATTCCGAGGGTCTGCTTGGAAGCGTGGCGCGCAGGTCGGATATCAATTATTCGGAAGGTGTATCGATTTCATCCATCTACAATCATGATGAGATGACTCGCATTGAGCCTGTCCGCTATCCCGACGGTTCCTCCCTCATGCGCTTCCTTGCCGCGCCGTTGATCGACACGGACGTAAGTGTGCCTGTCCGCCTTTTGAAATTTTTCTGGTGGGCGCTGACGCATCCCATTGACTTCTTAAAGGCGTCCTTCCTGCCGGGCTGGGCGCACAATGTGACGATTTTGCTCGTCATGCAGCACGCGGATAACCGCATGCGCTTCTGCATCGGCCGAAGCCTGTTCACTCTTTTCCGAACAGGCATGCTCGCTGAGGAGGAACCTGGCTATGAGATCAACGCGCAGGTAAAGGGTTCGCACGAATTGACGCGCGAGTTTGCCAAACGCACGAACGGCGTGCCGCTTGGTTCGATCGGCGAAAACTTGTTAAATCTCCCCACCACCGCACATATTTTGGGCGGCGCGCCGATGGGAAGGGACGCCGGGGAGGGCGTGCTAAATGAGAATTTCGAGGTGCATAATTACGGCGGTTTATACATCATTGACGGCTCGATCGTGCCTGCCAACCCCGGCGTAAATCCGTCACTGACGATTACCGCGTTGGCGGAATATGCGATGAGCAAGATCAGCGCAAAGGAATAGATAAATAGCCTGATAAACTACCTTAGGCTGCGATAGGTAAATTATATAAAAAATTTCCGATGTGCTCAGGAAATTTATTACGAAACTCAAAACACGCTAGGGGAACCGGGATTTCTGGTTAAAAGCCCGTCTATGAAGGAACAGCCAAAGTGCCGCTGGCTATGCGTTTACACCAGTATTAGCTGGCGGGATTACCCCTTCTGTAGACAATCGAAACCAATCGGTATGAAAAGTCCTGATACGATTCGTAACAGTCAAAAGCGGGGCAAGATCTTTTCCGGTCCGCCCATATACGTTCACTCCGCGCAATTCGTAGGTCATACCCTCTGGAGGAGCAGGAAATAATTCCAGATCATTCTTATGCATCCATAGTTCGGTTCTGCGAATCAGTGGAAAATAAACATCCCGCGCCTCACCCCAAACAACAGGCATGATCATCCTGCCATCTATATCAATTGCCACCGCTTTCCAAAACAAATACGGTTTCATATGCCAGTTATCAAACTTCGGATCCAGCCCCACTGTTTTCATCCGATAATCATACGAAATCAATTTGACATGTGTGCTGGTCTCTTCTTCATAAGCGATAAAATTCCCGCCGCATTGAATTGACTCAGCTTTGGGAGTGGGCGTGTTGGTCTCCTGGTCGTACCAGATATTGATCCACATACATCCAATCGAACGATTATAGATATACCCTTCTGGTGTGTTGATTTTCTTCATGTATTCCCACCAGGGGTTGAGAATCGGAATCGTATTCCCCTTGCCAGTGCTTTTCGGCCGATCCTGCATCGGAATCGTGTCTGGGAAAAAAGTAATATTGAATCCAGGCGTGTCTCTTGGACGATGCTTGATGATCGCAAATTGATAAGCCGGTTGTCTTATCTCGTTATAGACAAGGGTTTGATTCTTAAAGTGCGCTTCGATCATATCGCTTCCGCTCACCGGTCGGCGCTTCCAGAATAAAATATTCGGGAAAGGTCTCCGTAGGATCTATGGGGTCAGGAGTATCTACAGGCGGAGGATCAGGTTCGGCGATTTCCTTGAAATCTTTACAGATCGGAAAACCTTTGTGGATTAACGCCACCCAGCCTGTGGAATTCTCATAAGTCACACGAAGCCATTTATCACCCGCTTTTACTTCCAGGCCGTCGGCGGGAGCGGTCCATAACACATCACCTGTTATGGTAATTTTTGCATTTACCGATGCAACTACTTTCCCAAAGGTGGTATGGTCGTCACGGATTCTAGTTCCGTTGTAAAGGGTTGTCATTTCATACATAAGATTCTCCTGTTCGGTAACATTTTTCCTACTTACTAAATGGTCATCAAGGTATATTTTAGTGACAAGACCAGCTTACTTTTCACCTGGATAGAGCCCAGATCAACAGCGGGCGAGGATTTCCGAGCTTTTCTATGCCCAATCATAATGGCTCAATCCTAATAGGGGTATCCACAAAACAGGGTGATGGGTATTAGACTTAATGACCATATTGACTCATAAATATTTAACCGATGAAATTCGGGTGTTAGGGAGGATAGCAACAGTATTTAGGCCGTGAATCACGAGGTGATTTACTCCTTGAGTGGAACAATTGATTCAATCAGGAACATGGTTGTTAGGCTGGCGGAAATAACTTCGACCCTAAAGTTATTCGACCGGATCCAGGAAGTAGTAGGGATTGATCAAAGGCGCTTCAGCCGACCAGCCTTCCTGTCCATCCCTCGTGCGGACCTTCCACCAAAGGTAGGCTTTAAGACCTGAATCTGTCAGCAGGCTGGTGCAAGCCGGCCCGCCAATCACTTCCAGGTCTGTGCCGGAGTTATTGGTTTTGATAATCTCCCAATTCAGGCCCGGTCCATAGCGGAAATTCAGGCGTAATAGAACGCGTACGGTGTCTCCGATTTTGATGCGGGTTGTCGCAGAGGGGCAAGCTGCGGCCGTTGCCTGGGTCAGTTCACTCTTCGAAGGGAGCGGCACAGGAGTATCTGGCAGGGGTGTGAAAGTCGGCGTTGGGGCTTGTGTCTCCGTTGGGGCAGGAATCGAAGTTTGAGTAAACGTGAGTGTGGGAGTTGACAAGCCAGCACTTGGAAATTCGGGGGCGGCTCGATTTGCCTGTGATAGCAGCATGATCAGGAGCAGAATCAAGATGATGGCTACAACCAATTTGAAAAGATCGTAACCCGGAACCAACATTTTTCGAAAACGGGTCATTGGTGTCAACCTGCTTTCTTTTTGTTCGCCAGTTCATGCGCGTGTCGCAGGATGGTTTTTTCATTGAAAAATCCTTCCAACAGGTCGCCCAGCGCGTCTTCGGTCAGATCCGCCAACTGCTCGTAGGTATAGATGCCCCGCTTATTAAGTTGCCTGGCAATGGCCGGTTCAATTCCCTTAACGGCAGTAAGGTCATCGGGATTGGCAGGCGGAGGCGGGTTTCTGCGCTTCGTTACTTTTGTGGTCGCTGGCGAAGGTGCAGTATTGCGCTTCGTTTTTTTTGCGGGAGCAGGTGCATTTTTAGGTTTCGATTTTTTTAAAGTAGCCGGCAGAGATGCGGTTTTGGGCTTCGTTTTCTTTGCAAGTGCGGGCACCGCAACAGGTGTCCCAGGTTTTGTCCTGACCGGCCGCCAATAAAACCAGTCAATCGCCCATTCGATCAACCAGCCGATTAAGATCCCCAGAACGAGTGCAGTGATAATGTTCATAATGACTCCTTATAAGAGAATAAATCCTGACTAACATTATTATGCCATAGATTGAAAGTCACTTCGCGATTTGACGGTGAAATACGGGTTTTATTGGAGAAGGATACTGCGAATACGGTTGCATCGAGGATGCTACTTTGAATTGGCCGCACGGCGCAAATCCCCGTAAAATATCCATGCTATACTTTGAAAATATGAGCCATGGTTGAGATTGCAGGTGGATGCAATTCTCAAATGGCGGTGGAGGAAAGCATGAATCTTGACACCTATAAACAATTGGCGCAGCGACTGGACGCCCTGCCGAACGGTTTCCCGTCCGCAGAAGATGGCAGGGAATTGAAACTGTTGGCAAAAATATTCACGCCCGAAGAGGCGGAACTGGCCGCGCACTTGCTGCCCTCGCTGGAAACCGTTGAGGAGATCGCGGCACGGACAGGCAGGGATATTGCCGGGTTGCGGGACCAACTCAAAGCGATATCCAGACGCGGGTTGATCGAAGCGGGGAGAAAAAACGGCGCGTTGGGATTCAAGTTAATGCCTTTTGTCGTTGGAATTTACGAGATGCAAGTCGGCAGAATGGATGCGGAACTGGCGCATCTATTCGAGGATTATTTCCAGGTTGCGTTCCGCGAAATGCTGACGGTCAAGCCGCAGTTCCATCGCGTCATCCCCGTGAATGAAACCGTGCGGAACTCGATGGAGGTGCGCCCATTCGAGAGCGCTGCGGAGATTGTCAACGCCATGGGGTCGTGGGGCGTGCTGGATTGCATTTGCCGAAAACAAAAGGCCTTGATCGGCGAGGGCTGCGGACATCCGCTGGACGTGTGCATGGCCATGAATCCAAAACCGAACGCCTTTGACAAGAATTCCGTCATCCGCGCGCTGACCCGCGACGAAGCGCTGCGGACCTTGCGCCGTGCAGCCGAAGCGGGACTGGTCCATTCGGTCAGCAACAGCGCGGAGGGCATGTATTACATCTGCAATTGCTGCACCTGCTCGTGCGGAATCCTGCGCGGCATGGCTGAGTTGGGAATTGCCAACGTCGTGGCAAGCTCGGCCTTCGTCAATCAGGTGGATGAAATGCTTTGCAACGGTTGTGAGGATTGCATCAAGTGCTGTCAATTCGAGGCGCTTTCCATGGATGGACTGCTGGCGATGGTGAATTCAGTGCGTTGCACGGGTTGCGGCGTGTGCGTCATCAACTGCTCGACGGGCGCGCTCGGTCTCATACGGCGGCCGGAGGAGGAAGTGATGAAGGTGCCTATGACGCACGCGGATTGGGGCGCACAGCGCGCCAAGGAGAGAGGGTTATAACGAGAAAGTCCCCAAAAGGAATAATATGCGTCGCACCCTCATGCCTGCCTCATGCCCTTTCGCAAGCCAGTCCGCCCATTTCTTTTTGGATTCAAATGGTAGAGTTGGGAGTTCGGTTGGGTTGGGCATGGGGCGTATTTTCCTTAAACAGGAATATGTAAGGGTAAACGCTCATACCACATCGGTGTTTGAAGAGTTATCAATCCAAAATTTAGAGGTGAGACATGGCAAAGCAAATCATTCACACAGACAATGCCCCAAAATCGCTGGCAGGCTACAGCCAGGCAGTGAAGGCGGCGGGACTGGTCTTCGTTGCGGGTCAGGGACCGTTCAACCCTGTGACAGGAAACTTGGTTGGCGAGACGATCCAAGAACAGACACGCCAATGCTTGAAGAATGTTCAGGCGATCCTTGAAGCAGCTGGCAGTTCCATGGATAAAGCTGTCAGCGCAACGTTCATCCTTCTCGAAGAATCAGACTTCGCAGGGATGAACGAAGAATGGGGAAAATGGTTTCCCAAAGACCCACCCGCGCGGCAGGGAGCAAAACTCCCCGTCAGCCCAAAGGGAATGAAAATTTCGATTGCAGTGATAGCAGAGGCGTAAACAAACTGACAGTCACCTTGAAGGTGACTGTCAGTTTTTATTCACACGCCAGCGGACTCGTCATGCTGTTTGGCAAGCCAATCTGTAAATTTCTTTTTGGATTCAAAGGGGATGATATGGAAAGTTTGGTGGAGGAGCAATTTTACCCGAGCAAGACATTTTGTTTAGCCACACCCATGCTATAATAATCAGGTAAATTGATGAGTGTCATTCAAAAGTGAGGCACATAAAATGGACAACGAGTCAAAATTTCATTTCCGTATCCGTGTCGGTGATATTGAAGTAGAGGCATCGGGTTCTGAAGAGTATGTCAAGGAGATTAGGGAATATGCTGAACAACTCCTTTCCACATCACTTACTCGAACGAAAACCATGGGAGCTTTAACTCCTATAAAGGATACGACATCGGTGTTAGTGGAAGGCAACAACAAGCCAACTGACACTCAACCGCTAGGCGAAGATGAATCTCTTGCGGAATTCCTTGAGCGCTTACCTAACAAAACACACCAAGAAAAAATCCTCGCATTTGGATACTTTCTTGAAAAGAATCGAAATATTCCAAACTTTGGCGCTAAAGAAATCAATGAATGTTATGATGAGGTAAGGGAGGCAAAAAGCAATACTGCACAATATTTAACACTTCTGGTTAAAAGTGCACTAATAATGCCTGCAAAAAGTCCATCAGGCGGCAATGCAAATCAATATGTTCTAACAAGAAAAGGCAAGAAAAATATTGAAGAAGCACTAGGCTCTAATCTATAAGTCTGCTGGGGAAACACAAATGCCTTCTCCTATGCTTCAAATGGCTTTGGATTTACTAGTTCACGGCTTACAGCATTTCATAAATGGCGATCCACTTGACCACCGCCTTGCTTTATTGCATCTAGATCAAGCGGTAGAATTAACGCTTAAAGAACGGGTTCGAATTGGGGGCAGACAGATAATGAAACCAGGTGGAAAAGAGTCAATATCAATATTCGACGCTTATAGACAACTTGATGAATTAGGGGTACCTATATTTGAACGAGCTAATCTAGACCTGGTACATGAGCAAAGAAATCAGATTCAACATTTATTTGCATCACCTGACGCTAGTACAACGCGTTTTCATCTGGATAACACATTATTCTTTCTTGCAAGATTTCTCGCAGATGAATTTGCACTTGTCTTACTTGACTATATACCCGACTCCTTGCTTGCAAATGAAAAACTAAAACATCTTGAGGACATGGAAAAATTGAGGTTGCTTTACGAGTCCGCTGAGACCAACTTTAAAGCTACTAAATTCAACGAGGCTATATCGAGCCTAATTGCAGCGTTGGATTTCACTGCTCAATTGGCTGCGACTAGGAGGGATATTGAAATTCTTGGAACAACAACTTTAGAGCTTGTGGAAGAGTGTTCACAAAAGAGACTCTTGAATCGTAGAGCAATCACAGCAGCAAAAAGAATACTTGAAATTAATACAAATGGAAACTTGGGGAATTTCCCATCAGAGGAAGAATTCCTAAACGTTTTGAGTAGATTTCGACTTGAGTCAAATTTGTGAAAAACAAGACACCCAGACAACCATCGGAGGTCTAATTATCTAATATCGAATTATCTATTTCCTACTCCCCCATCGACACTCAGATATTCGCCCCACCCCGTCCCTCCCCAAATCCGAAATAAAAAGTTGGAATAATCATTCAGTCTCTTCAGTTCGGATTTGGAGAGGGCAGACTACTTCTGCAACGCAATAGCCCGCTTTTCATCCATGGAAAGGATCACCAGCGTGCCGTTGGATTCCTCGTAGATGAAGGTCGTCTCACCTTCGAGAAAAGTGAGCACAAAAGATTCTTGATTCATCAATGTTTCTTCGCAAGCCATCTCCGTGGAGAACATCTCGCTGAAAACAATTTTTTCTCCGCTCAATTTATATTTTCCGCCAAAGCTATTACATCCCACGTTTCCGTTGACACTGCCATCTTCATTGAACGTAATGGAAGTATCCACCTCCGGTACTGGGTGAGTCAGGTTGGCGGACTCACCATACGAGACCAGTTTCCACGTTCCGACCAGTGCATCAGATGTATTTCCTCCGCAGGCAGATAAGAGAAAAATGATTAACAAGGTAACGAGTGTTTTGCGAATCATATTTACTCCTAAAGTAGAAAGGTCACTCCCCCCGTCGGCACCCAGATATTCTGCCCCACCCCAGCCCTCCCCAAGTCCGAATTGACTGTGTTGATTATTGCTCCAATTTTTTATTTCGGACTTGGGGAGGGTGCCGCGCTAGCGGCGGGAGGGGTTAGCTGAGGGTCTTTTATGTGATATTCTCCAAAATCACTTCCAACACTTTATCAATGTTCTTCACCACATCATTGTTGTAAAACCGTAAAACACGATAGCCTTTTGCCTCTAAAAACGCGGTTCGCTCTGCATCATATTTTTCCTGATCCAAATGCTGGCTGCCATCCAATTCAATGATCAGCATCTTGCTGGGCGCGCAAAAATCCGTAATGTAATTTCCAATCGCATGTTGACGGCGAAAGCCAACTCCATCCAAACGATGAGCACGCAGACGCGACCACATCTTCGCTTCCGCAGGTGTTGGCTCAAGGCGCAACTCTCCCGCTCGGTGCATGATCTTTGGCGTTGAACGTTTTTCAGACATTGGAATTATTGCCCACCCTGCCCCACCCGTCACTTCGTGCCACCCTCCCCATGTCCAAAGGACATGGGGAGGGACGGGGAGGGGCTGGCTATTCCCCCGTCGGCACCCAGATATTCTGCCCCACGCTTCGACAAGCTCAGCGCAGGCTCTGCCCTCCCCAAGTCCGAAATAAAAAATTGGAGCAATAATCAACACAGTCAATTCGGACTTGGGGAGGGTGCCGCGCTAGCGGCGGGAGGGGCTAGCTGAGGGTCTTTTATGTGATATTCTCCAAAATCACTTCCAACACTTTATCAATGTTCTTCACCACATCATTGTTGTAAAACCGTAAAACACGATAGCCTTTTGCCTCTAAAAACGCGGTTCGCTCTGCATCATATTTTTCCTGATCCAAATGCTGGCTGCCATCCAATTCAATGATCAGCATCTTGCTGGGCGCGCAAAAATCCGTAATGTAATTTCCAATCGCATGTTGACGGCGAAAGCCAACTCCATCCAAACGATGAGCACGCAGACGCGACCACATCTTCGCTTCCGCAGGTGTTGGCTCAAGGCGCAACTCTCCCGCTCGGTGCATGATCTTTGGCGTTGAACGTTTTTCAGACATTGGAATTATTGCCCACCCTGCCCCACCCGTCACTTCGTGCCACCCTCCCAAGTCCGATGGACTTGGGGAGGGATCGGGAGAGGCTTATTAGCTTATTCTCCTGTCGGCACCCAAATATTCTTCACTTGCGTAGACTCGTGCAGGAACTCGTGACCTTCGCCCTGCTCGCGGTCCATCCAATCGCGGGGCAGACCGTAGCCTGTCCACGTGCGCTTCATGTTCGCCGCAGATTCGTTCTCGACGTGGTACCCCCCTTCCGCCGAGCCGAAGTACCAAACGGAATCAACATCTTCGTGCTGAACGAGAGTTTTGACCAAATGGTCACGGTCGCCAGTGACGATATTGACCACGCCGCCAGGCACATCGGACGTGTCGAGCACCTGATAGAAGTCCGTGGCGGAGAGCGGATA
>CAZEGE010000098.1:0-12290 GCA_964511765.1 uncultured Anaerolinea sp. | reverse complement strand
GATTTGTGTAAATATAAAATGCTCAATTGAGTGTTTCGTGAAGAGCTTAATTGAACATCATTACATACTTCTCTTCACGGTAAACGCATCCAGCTGACCTGTAGCAGGTTCGTACTCTATGCGCGCTTCATCCACGCGCGAGATGCTCGGACCTTGCTTGGCCATCTCAATGAATTCATCAATTTGAATGCGCGTCCCTTCAGCGATTGTTTCCACGGTATCACGCCCAAGATTGCGCACCCAGCCGAGCACGCCGATTTGCAAGGCATTGTATTCCACATGGGCGCGAAAGCCCACAGCTTGCACGCGTCCTTTTACCCAGATATGCACACGAAAATGTTCATTTGCGTTGGTTGCCATCTTTTCTCCGAGTGTGCGCCATAACATGATGTGTATAAGTCCGGGGCAGGCCCGCCCCCCAGTTCTTTGCCATCAAGTAGTAATGTATTTTAACCATTTCATTACCTCGATAAAAACACGATCAATGGCGTGAGCGTCAGCGGACTTAATATGGTGCCGAGAAAAACAATGGCGGTGACAAGCGATGGCTCCAGTTTATATTCGGTTGCAATGACTGTAGTTGCCACCGCGGCCGGCATGGAGGCCTCAATCACACTTCCCTGATGGGCGTGCCCTCCCAGGCCGAATAAACTGGCGAGCAGGAGTCCCGCGATTGGGCCAAGGATCAATTTTGTAAGCACGCCCACACCTAACGCGCGAAAACTATGGGACCATTCGATCTTCGTCAATTCCAATCCGAGCAGGATGATCATGAGCGGAACCGCTCCGCTTGCGGCGATCTCGATTGTGCGTGAGAGTGGAATTGGGATCTGAACACCTGTGGCTTTTACCAACAATGCCAGTAGCACGCCATAAACAATGGGAAGTTTGAATATACCCCATACGGCGGATTTCAAGTCTGTATGTCCAAGCGAGGCAATGATTACCCCGACCGTATTAAAAAGGATGGTGTTGGTCACATAATAAATGGATGCGACTGCCAGCGCCTCATTCCCAAAAGCGAATTTGACCAAAGGCAGCCCATAATTGCCCGTGTTACCAAATGAGATCGTGAGAATAACCGCCAATAAATGGGTTCGTTTGAGTCGAAAGACTTTTCCGAAGATGAAGGCGATTATTCCCATGATGATGATGACCGCAATAGTGTATTCAACTGTGGTGAGGGCCTGCTTCAAATTCAACTGGCTTGTGACCATCAAATTAAAGACCAGCAAAGGGCTGAAGACGTAAAAGACGATGCGCCCAATGGTGCGCGAGTCAACGGTTAGGAATTTGCCGAGGACATAGCCTGCCGTTGCGATCAGCAAAATGGGGAGCAGGTTGTTTGCAAAGGTGGTGAGGAGTTCGTTGATGGACATTAGATTGTGGCGAAATTATAAACCCCAAATAAAAAAAGGCGGCCACAAAGATCGCCCTATAAATTTAGATCGCAATTAATTCTGGGGGTTTGATCAATACCGCCTGCATCGACCAGGGTCCCGTCCATGTGACGGTGACGGGGATGACCTTGCCGCGCAAATTATCTTCAGATTCAACGAAGATGATCTTGTTGGTGGGAGTGCGTCCACGCCAGCGGCCTTTGACTTTCTCTTCGAACAAAACGTCCACAGTTTCGCCGAGGTATTTTTTATTGATCTCAGCGACGATTTCTTCCTGCAGGTCATCGAGCATGTGCAGGCGGCGGAGTTTCTCCTCTTCAGGGACGTTATCGTCCATGCGGCGCGCCGCGACGGTGCCCTCTCTCAGCGAGTAGCGTGCCAGATGGGCAACATCCAGTTTCAGGTCCGATAAGACGCGGTAGGTTTCCATGAACTGTCCCTCGGTCTCACCAGGGAATCCGACGATGATGTCCGTCGCGATGGAAGAATCAGGAATTTGCGAGCGGATCTTTGTTACGAGGTCGCGATAATTCTGCTGGGTGTATCCGCGCTTCATATTGACCAGTACTTCGTCGTCGCCGGCCTGGATGGGGAGTTCGATATGCGGCATCACGCGCGGAAGCTCGGCGATGGCCTGGATGAGATCATCATCAAAATAATTTGGATGGGAGGTCAGGAAGCGAATGCGCTCAATACCTTCCACTTCATGGATGATGCGCAAGAGCGCCGCGAGATTAGGGCCGTCGGAAATGTCCTTGCCGTAACGATCCACGATCTGACCCAGCAGAGTGACTTCTTTTACGCCCTGCTTTGCCAGCGAGCGGACTTCGCTGATAATATCGCCAACGGGGCGCGAACGCTCAGCGCCGCGTTTGGATGGGATGATGCAGAATGTGCAGGCGTGTGAGCAACCATATACGATTGGCACATGTGCGCTGACGAGCTTGCCCTGCTCCGCAATGGGGAGGATCAACTCATCGTCCATCATCAGGAAGCGGCGTGCAGTTTCCGCATCTTCGAGCGAATGAACTTCGCCCTGCGTGAGATGCGAGATCAACGGCCCGGGGTCGGAGGGGGGCGAAAAAACATCCACGAAGGGGAGTTTCTCGCGCAATTTTTCCGCGCCGCGCACACCGACCATGCAGCCCATCAGGTTGATGACGAGGTTGGGGTTTTTCTTTTTAAGCGGCGCAAGCGAGGTGACGCGTCCCATGGCTTTATCTTCCGCAGCCTGGCGCACGACACAGGTGTTTAATACAATAACGTCTGCTTCTTCGATGGTCTCGGTAAGGGTGTAACCAAGATGTTCCAATGAGGAACCGACCCGCTGAGAGTCGGCCACGTTCATTTGGCAGCCTTCGGTCCAGATATGGTATTTCATAGGACGCAAATTATACCAAGTCTGTCGGGATTCGAGATTTTGGAGTTTAAAAGCATACATCCGAGTTTTTGAAAACTCGGATGTATATCACACATTGTTTTCTAATTTATCTCACTATTGATAAACTTGACAGGATTTAACTGTACCCGGCACCGGGTCACCAAAAACGCCATTCGTGCAGGAGACTCCATTTGTGTATGTTCGGGTGGTCCAAATGCCGTTGGCTCCATATCGCACTGGAGCTGTTCCGCTAAAACTGCAATAACCACCTTCACTTGCGCAAGTTGTCCAGGTTGGATCAGGGGCGGCAGTAGATGGGGCAGCGACTTGGTCACCGCCGCCGCCGCCAACACCAGACAATGAGTCATTGACTGTGCTGAACACATTCCCAATACCGGGACCCAAGATCAACAGCGCGGCGATGAACACGATGGCGACCAGCACCAGGATGAGCGCATACTCCACCAATCCCTGTCCGTTTTCCTTCATTGGTTTTGAAGAGGATAAAAACATAAATTTATATTTCCTTTACTTTGTATTATTAGTTTTTTGATGAAATATATCTTATTATATACACTCTGCATTGGATTAAGGATGATTCATGTCCGTTCTAATCTAACGAAAGACTATGCTGCCGGTTTGAAAAGTGGTAACAGGCTAATTCCCGCGAGAATCTATGATATCGTACCCATTGGTATATCCATGGCAAACTTGAAAATGAGGTGATTTCTTTTTCAATCGAGGGATTAAGGTTTACACAAATCCTGGAGGATATTATCCACATCAACCAGAGTGCCTGCTTTTAGCGATACACGCTTCCAAAGTGTGCCAAGCGCCGGGCATAAAGTGTTTTGTCCTTTGATCGTACGCTCGGTTAATTTGATTGCCCTGTCTGTATCGCCGGTCATGGCGAAGGCTTCAATGAAAGGTAAATTCTCAACCGGCATGGACGCGCTGAATCCATTTTTTTGCGCCTGATTGTAAAGCTTTACGACACCATCCCAATCAGTTTGCTGGCGGGCCAACTCGGCCTTGATATAGTAATAGCACCAGTCGTGAGCGGGTTCAATTCCAAAAAGAGTATCATCCAAAATAAGTTTGGGCGCGTCAGTAATAATCAAGCCGGGGTCGGAAAGTGGAATGGCATTGATCAAATAAATATTAGCGCCTGGGACAGTCTCTGCGTTTCCATAAATGGGGTCGAGCACTCGCAGGCAGCCATCTGCTTCCTTGTAGATCACCACACTGTCCGAAGTTGAGCCATTGAAATTGACCGTGCGATATTGGAGTTGAATTGGCTTGTCGGCTCCCAGGGAGGCTGAGTTGAATCTTGTTTTGAGATAAAACAATACAAACGGAAGATTACGGCCATTTAAATCTGGTGCATAGATCCAATTTAACGGTGCAGTGAGCTGCAAATCTGAAACATACTTAAGTGGCAGTTCATAGGTTAATAAAGCCGTATTTTTTTCCAAGGCAGGCATGCGCCAGGCAAGCTGCCAGAAGAAGTCCTGCTGATTCGCCCAGTCACGGCGATAAGTATTTGCGACAGAAAATTGATAAGCGGTGGACATTCCGATCAGCACACTCAGGATGAAGATCTTCCGCTTCCCTTCCTTTAATACTAAAGTTGCCAGCCCAACGATAAAGAGACTCGCCCCAAGCATGATCGAGACAAAGAAACGGTCATAATCGAATTCAAGTTTCAGAGGCAGACCCGCCGCCCAGGAGGGGAGTCTGCCCGCGAAAATCGCGACCAGACCAATTGTCACAGCCCATAAACCCCAATTATCGTTTTGATCTGTATTTGGCTCGATTTTTTCAGTGAACGAGGATTGCATCAAGATAAAAATAGCCGAGGCTGAAATTATGAGAATAACCAGGGCAATCGATTGGGTTACTGTCCCATCGATTGTCGAGAAGATGTTAAAGGCCTCCAGCCACGCTGTAAAGCCGGAGAGGGAGAAGGTCGAAACAAGCTCATTCCCAAGCGCAAGAGGAGAGAGCGTCGAACTTGATAATATGCTGACGTCATAAGAGGCATAAGCCGTGGATAGATGATAGGTGTAGGTCCACACGGCATTGAGAACCCACATAATGAAGTATGGAAGCCATTGCAAGCCTGTTTTTTGCAATAAATCTTTTCGATTTGTTATCGTTTCGGCACGCATTGCAAGCAGGAAGAAGAACCGTAAAATTTCCAGACCGAAAAAATATTCGGTTGAGAAAAGTCCCATTGCCTGCAGAACGATGGCGAGCACGGTCAGGCGTTTGGTGCAACGTCCATGCCGAAGCGCCCAGGCTGTCACGCCAAAAGATGCGATCAACCAAAGAAGCGGAATAAGTTCCTGATTCACATGGGTCAATGCGACCCATTGCTGTTGATAACCGGGGTAAACGGTAAAGAGATAGACCACCCACATCAAGTTCCGCTTTTGAGTGGGCCATATCAATCGAAGCACGAACCAAACCTCGAGCGAGAGCAGGAAGCGGGTTATTAATCCGATCACTTGCCAGGTGAAAGCGCCGCCCCCAAAGAGGGTGGTGGTTGCTTGAAAAATCGGTCCAAGAAATGGGCGAAAGGGACGGAACATTTCAATAAATTCTGCGGGT
Source organism: uncultured Anaerolinea sp. (assembly GCA_964511765.1). GTDB lineage: Bacteria > Chloroflexota > Anaerolineae > Anaerolineales > Villigracilaceae > Villigracilis. The sequence goes on along the minus strand of CAZEGE010000098.1, from coordinate 6,896 downwards.
CCAAGAAATTTCAGGAACCAGGCAAAGGGCCAGTCGTCCCAATAAAACCCCATCCAGGGAATGAGCAATCCATACGCCAGCACAACCAGCATCAGGAGCACGCCGGGCACAAAAATATATTCTTTTTGAAGGTTTTTTATGATCTTGTCTTTCAACACAGCTTAGCTTCCCATTGAAATTTAAATGGATTTTACCACCAAGGATCAATTGCAGATCGGTCAGCCGTGAAGCATGTCTTTGGTATAATTTTCATCATGGATCGTAAAAAATTCATTCCCCCAATTATTTACATTGTTTTGATGGCTGCCTTGTTGATGCCGCGCATTTCCGCGCTTGGTTCCTTTGTGACGCTCGATGAACCGTCCTGGTTGAGCCAGGGCGCAAATTTTTATTATGCGCTTGGTCAAAGGGAATTTCAGAATACGGTCTATGAATATCAACCCGCTGTGACCACCATGTGGATCATCAGCGTTGCCATGTTGCTTTATTTTCCTGAATACCGCGGCTTTGGTCAGGGCTATCTTGATTATGAAAAAGGCAGGCTTGATCCTTTCATGTACCAGCATGGTCGTGACCCGCTTGTCCTGCTGCATCTTGCACGGTTAATTCAAGTCCTGGGGATTGTCGCTTTATTCATGATCTTATATTATTTATTGCAGAGACTTATTCCAAAACTACCCGCTGCATTTGCAATTCTCATCGCCTCGTTTGATCCGTTCTTCCTCGGCCAGTCGCGCCTGCTGGACCATGAAGCCATGGTTTCATTATTTGTGGTGGTCTCCCTGCTGGCTCTTGTCATATATCTTTCGCAGGATCGCAAATTGATATTTTTATTAATCTCGGGTATTGCCGCAGGGTTGGCTCAACTCACAAAATCATCGGCTGTTGCAATGCTTGCGCCGGTTGGTGTTTTGTTATTGATTCAAATATTTCAGGAAAAGCAAAACGGGATAGTGAAGACATTGACCGGCAATATAAAAATTTTATTCCTTTGGTTTTTTGTCTTAGTTGTCACCTACTTTGTATTCTGGCCTGGCATGTGGGTCGCGCCCGGGAAAATGCTTTACGAAGTATATGGCAATGCCTTCAGCTATGCGTTTCAAGGCGCGCGCCTCAAAGTCACTGAGCAGTTGGATGTTTCTCAATTCAGGCTTAATGCGAACCTGGCTGGGATGTGGGAAATGAGTAAGGTGCTTTTTTGGAGGACGACCCCGCTGACCTGGCTCGGCATCCTGTTTGGATTTGCCCTGCCGTTCACTTCCCGCCGTGAGCTGGTCCGCCCATACAGACAGTTATTTACCCTGCTGTTGACCACCGCTCTGGCATTCATCTTCATGATTGGCATCGCCCAGGGACGTAATTCCCCGCATTATATTCTCTCCAGTTATCTTGCATTAAACCTGCTGGCCGGGTTGGGTTGGTTCCATTTGATCCAGGGGCTTGGTTCTCATTTTTCTTTCAATAAGAATCGGGTGCAGTATGCCGGTTTAACTTTATTATTGTTCTTTCAAGTGTGGAGCGCGGTTTCCTACTATCCATATTATTTCACCTACCACAATCCCATCTCATATAGTCTTAGTGAAAATAAATACTACGCACAATTCCCTTACGGCGAGGGACTGGAACTCGCCGCACAATATCTCGCTGAGCTGCCAAACGCAAAGGAATCAACCGCGCTTGTCTATTACAGCCGCGGCTGTTTCTCCTATTTTTACCCCGGCATTTCCACAAGTTTCAGGCCTTATTATGTGGATGGTGAACACGCTGTAGATTTGTTGAACTTTGTTCAAAACACCGACTACATTGTTGTATATTATGCAAACCAGGGTCGATTGGAAAAATATAAAGCCTATCTCCAAATTCTCTCCACGGTGGAACCCATGCATGAGATTTGGTTGGATGGATATAAATATATCCAGATCTATCAGGTGGATTCTTTCCCGCCAGAGGTCTTCGAAGCGCTCGCAAATCTATGAGAACTGACATGAAGAAAAATAAATGGAAATTCCTTTTAACGGTCCTTTTTCTGCTCCTACTGATCGTTCCCTCGCATGTCATCGGTATCGACAAGGTCGTCACCATTGACGAGCCATGGTGGGTGATCTCAGGCTCCAATTATTATTATGCCCTTACGCATGGTGATTTTGAGAATACTCTTTACGATTACCATCCTGCCGTAACCACTACATGGATCGTGACAGCGGGTATGCTTTCCTATTTCCCTGAATATCGCGGGTTCGGGCAGGGATATTTTGATGTACGCAAGCCGAAGTTTGAAGAGTTCATGCGTGAACATGGAAAAGAAGCCATTGACCTCGTCCGCAACAGCAGGTTAATTCAAACAATGTTGTTGATTGCGCTTGCGCTTTTGGGATATTTCCTGTTGCAATTGCTGGTTGACCAAAACGCGGCTTTTCTTGCCGTTGCGCTTGCAATGACCGGTCCATATTTTCTTGGGCATTCCCGCCTGCTCAATCACGAAGGCATGCTGGCCATGTTTGTGCTGGTTTCATTCCTGGGGATGCAGGTATATCTCAATAAAGACCGTAGATTAATCTATCTACTGATTTCGGGAGGGGCATTCGGCCTCGCACAATTAACCAAGTCATCATCCATTGTACTTATGCCATTATTTGGGTTGATCCTTTTTAGCGGGTTGTTCAGACGAAATGAACAGTCATTGGGTATCAAGATATGGAGTGCGGCAAAAACATTTGTAATATGGCTGGCGGTTGCAATATTTGTCTTTGTGATGATATGGCCGGGGATGTGGGTCGCGCCAGGTAAAATGATTTATGAGATTTATGGCAATGCTTTCAGTTACGCCTTTCAGGGCGCTCGTTTGGAAATCACCCAGGAATTACAGCCATCCACTTTTACCCTTGTCAGCGGGTTGGATGGCGTTTTTCAGTATCTGCGAAGCTGGGCAGCCTCATCCACCATCCTTACATGGCTTGGGCTGATTTTTTCTTTGTTCCTGCTGATCTCAAAAGATAGGGAAAGACAGCCTTTGCCAATAAAATCCACGCTTATTTACCTGGCTTTACTGGGCGGTCTGTTTATTGTCATGTTCGGTGTGGCGCAGGGGCGTAATTCTCCGCATTACATCCTCAGCAGTTACGTTTGTTTTGATGTGATTGCAGGAATCGGTTGGGGGTATCTATGGGTATGGGTCAAAAAACGATGGGTGGAGTTGGATCGAGGTTATGTAAATGTGCTTGCTTTTATTCTGCTTGTAGGATTTCAAATAGGGTGTACTATTCCGTACTATCCTTACTATTATACGTATCGGAACCCCATTACGAATACAGGCGGTTCTCGCGGATATGGGGAAGGACTGGCTCAGGCAGCTGAGTACCTGGCACAGAAACCGAATTCGAAGGAGATTCGTGCATATGTTTATAACGGCATGGGCACATTTTCCTTCTTTTTCCCCGGAGAAACGGTTGTATTGAAAAAAGTATACCTTATTAATGGTGATATGCTTGCCGTTGCCAACGAAACACGCAACGCTGATTATCTGGTTTTATATCCAATCGTACAATACTATCTGCCCGAATCTGAAAAGCTATTGGATGCATTCCAGGGTGTTGTGCCTGAAAAAACCATTTTCATTAATGATTTGGAATATATCCGCATCTATAAAACTACGGAGATACCCGAAAGCGTTTACGAGAAAATGAGCAGGTAGTTCATTATCGAATACCGCTCGTCAATGGTTCGGATGGATCGTCCATGATGCAGGTTATGGGTAAGATGAATACACACAGGGTTAAACAAAATAGGGCTGGATCAAAACCCAGCCCTATTTTGTATTACTTTATCTTACTTGCACAGATACAGAGACATCGTCTGGTTTCCCTGAGGCTGTGGACCTGTAATCTGTGTCTGGGCTCTGGGGCTTGGAGCAGGTCGATCCCCTGATGCGATCTGACTAAATTCAGGTACAACCGAGCAGGAGGTCTTCAACCGATCCACGATATCCCCTTTCCTGCCATGATCGCCGCCGTACAATACATAGCGCAATTCACCATTCGTAATCATCCCCGCCAGATCTTCCGCGTTGACCACCTCATCCTGTCCGCCGAAACCGCCCATGTAAAGCACGGGGCGTCCAGTGGCGATGACGAATTGCGCACCTTGTTGTGAGGACGGAACCGCCAGGAGATATTCCACATCCTGCGTGTTCGCAGAAAGGTAGGCGAGTAATTCTTCATTGAGATTCGAACCGCCATCAGCCTGCGAGCGGGCGCGATCATCACCGGCCTGGGCCGCAAGATGACTGCCGCCTGTGTATGCGGTGGGTAAATTTCTATCTGAATTCACTGTCACAGTCATTACTGTCCAATATATGGGGATGATCATCATCGAGGCGAGGATCGTGACGTAAGCCATGCGCTTCATGAAGACTATTGAGAGGGCGCCAGCCATGAAGAGCATCCCAACTCCGAGCATCCACCATGATTGCTCGCCATATTGATAGGATGCAAAAACCTGAAAGGCAAGTGTGATTGCGGCAGCAACGATCAGCAGGATGCCGATCCAGTTATTACCTGTGCCCCATGACCATAACTGCGCGAAGCCAATGCCAACCATTGCGCCGAGTGCGGGAGCCAGCATGATGGCGTAATATGAATGGAAGATCCCGGAGATCATGCTGAAGAACATCACACAGGTGAGCAACCACCCGCCCCAGAGGACGAGGGCTTTGTGAACGCCTGATTGAATTGGCAGTTGAATGCGTGAACCAAGGAGTGCGAGTAGAACACTGATCAGGGCGAAGGGCAGCAGCCAGGACATCTGCTTGGATAAAGGTTGAGTGAAGAAGCGGAACATCCCGGGGGAGCCGGTTTCCTGGCTAAATGGTGTTCCACCACTTTGTCCATTCGGGCCTTGCCCATCTGGCCCGCCATTTGGAACTTGCCCACTCGGAGTCTGGCCATTTTGCGTGATCTTACCCTGCGGCGCACAAGCCAGTATACCCAAATCAGGCGGCGTGATACATATCCCATCCACGCTGCGATTCGGCAGTGTGAAAGAGCAGGATGCGCCTTGTGTCGAAGCTGCACATGCATCAATGGCTTCCTGCGGCGCGCCTCGACGGGCACCCTGCTGGGGTTGAGACGGCTGATTGGGATTTGTACCAGAATCACCCTGAGTCTGATCGAAGGGTTGCGGCGCAGTTGGAGGCGTTCCTCCATTCTGATTGTCGCCTCCCGGGCCAAAGAACCCGCCGAATAAACGCGAAGTCCCATTGTGACCAGTAATGAGTCCCATGACAGTGTTGTCGCCGCTTGAGCCAATATATGGACGCTGTTCTGCGGGAGTCAGGTCTACGACGACTGCCCATGAAAGCGAAACGGCGAGCAGCAAAACAGTGGCAAGGCCCAGGTTGAACATTTTGCGCAGCCAGCCTTCTTTTGAGCCAAAGAAATAAAGCGCATAAAAGGCAGGCAGGGGCAGAAAGGCCTGCATCATTTTGATATTGAAGCCGAGACCAACGATGAAGGCGCCGAGTAAAAGCCAGCGTAATTTTCCTGACTCAGTTGCCTGGATAAATGCCCATGCTGCGAGCAGCAGGGTGAAGACCAGCATACCGTCCATGGTATTGTTGCGATTGGTGGCAACGAAGACGGGCGTGACCGCCATGACGAAGGTGGCCACGAGACCCGCGAGCTCGCCCATGTATTTTTTGACCATGATGTAAAGCAGTGGAATTCCGAACACACCCGCGAGGATATTGGGTAGTGAAACGCTAAAGCCGCTCAGACCGAGGAAGTAGGCGAAGACTGTTTCGATCCACAATCCCAATGGAGGTTTATCGACCGTAACCGAACCGCCTGGTTCCGCGGCCGCGAAGAAAAAGTTACTCCAGGATTGCAGCATGGATTTAACGGCGGCGGTGTAATATGAGTTTGCATCGCCAATGGAATCGATGTTGTACATGTGCAGTCCAAACGAGAATGCCATGATGACGATGAGTAGCACGGTTGAGATCGTCACACCGAGGAAAAGATTTTTCTTCAGGAACGAAGGCTGTGTGGGCAGGGTTGCTGTTGTCATTTTAATGCTCCTTGTTTTATGTCCTTGCGGGGAGGGCATCGGCTCGACAAAACAAGCTTCGAGTCGATGGGGGATTAGTTGCCCATTCGGGTACTATGCCGGGTGGAAAAGCATTGCCCTCGCAATGATATGAAGTTTATATTTCGACGCCAAAAACCGAGAGTGAAGCCAGTCACCACTTGCCATTTAAACCCGTGAAATCCGTCAACAAAGGGCATGACACCTGTCATGGGTACCTCCTCCAAAGCGTGACGGCAGACACATCCCTCCGCCGGACCTCCGTGATATGATTTGGCTATGCAAGCGCGTTCCCAAGACTCAATCCGCTTTCTCCGCATCGCCGCCTGGATCTGGATCAGCTTCCTGTTTGCGATGGCCTGCATGGATTTTGTGCTTTACACGCAGGTAAACCTGCCCATTGCGCAGAACCTGCCTTTGCAACAAGGGGCTGCGGGTCAGCAATTGCCGCCTCTCAATCAACAACTTCGACCCAATCCACTGAACCTTTTGAGAAATCCACTTAAGCCCGTCTATCTCTTCTATGCCGCGAATGGATTGGTGGCGCTGCTCTTTCTTGTCTTCGCCCACTCGAATGGGATACAAAAAATTTTGGGCCGTGTTTTTTATCCCCTGCTCCTGCTTGCCATTTCCACTGCGCCCATTATTATCAACGTCTTGATCACTCCGCGCTTTCCCAATGGTCCGCTGTCCAATGCGGAGGGCATGGCGCTTCGACAACTGCCCGTCTTGTTTGTCGCGCTCGCGCTCGTGGCATGGGAATATGAATTGTCGCAGGTCATCTTTTTTAGCGTTGCCACCACCACGCTTGAATT
>CAZEGE010000097.1:0-13271 GCA_964511765.1 uncultured Anaerolinea sp. | reverse complement strand
GTAGGGGAGCTAAGCAGTAAACTGGAAATGGTTATTGATTGGCAGGAACCTTTCCTGAAGGGCGTAGTTTATTATCTTGAAGGCGGGCGCGTGCGCGGCGTGCTGCTGTGGAATATGTGGAAAAAAATAAAAGAGGCGACTGCCTTGATGGCCGAAGCCGGCCCATTCAAGTCGGCTGAATTAAAAGGCCGATTATAGTAAGGATGAGTATGGCATATCTATTGTTGTGTCGGGAGCAAATTTAATGAAAAAAAATCCTTTATTGGAGCTCGAATCTTTTGGACAAAGCATCTGGATGGATTTTATTAGTCGAAGGACAACATCTTCGGGAGAACTCCAACAGTTGATTGAGCAGGATGGCATAAGCGGTGTCACTTCAAATCCCTCTATTTTTGAAAAGGCGATTGCGGAAAGTCATGATTACGACGAAGCGATTCATTCTTTAACCCAGAATGGGATGAGCAGCAACGAAATCTATCAGGCGCTGACGGTGGAAGATATCCAAAATGTAGCCGACCTCTTGCGCCCGACCTATGAACAAACAAACAGACAGGATGGATTTGTAAGTCTGGAGGTATCCCCCAGACTGGCGCACGATAGCGCCGGAACGATTGCAGAAGCTCGCCGACTTTGGTCCCTGGTAGATCGCCCTAACGTGATGATCAAAGTACCAGCCACTCCGGAAGGCCTTCCAGCTATCCAACAGCTCATTGGAGAGGGGATCAACGTTAACATTACCCTGCTCTTCGGCCTACCTCGTTACAGAGAAGTGGTGGAAGCATATATCGCCGGGTTGGAAGCCCTGGCGGATAAGAGAAAATCTCTCAAGCAGGTTGCCTCTGTCGCTAGTTTCTTCCTCAGCCGGATCGACGTTCTTATTGACCCGATGCTTGAAAAGAAGATGGTGACAGATGGGGTGCAGGTTGGTATCGCCGCACACTTGCATGGACAAATAGCCATTGCCAGTGCCAAAGTGGCTTACGAGATATACAAAGAGATTTTTGGCAGTGATCGTTTCGAAAGGCTTGCAAATAAAGGCGCACAGACCCAACGGTTGTTGTGGGCCAGTACGAGTACAAAGAATCCTGATTACAGTGACACTAAATATGTGGAAGCGCTCATCGGCCCGAACACCATCAACACTTTGCCAATTGAAACGCTGACTGCCTATCGGGACCACGGGCATCCGGGGCAGAGTTTGGATCATAATGCATCCGATGCCTATCAGGCATTAAAGAACCTTTCATCGGTTGGAATTGACCTGGATGCGGTAACACAGCAATTGGAGGATAATGGTGTTGAAAATTTTATCTCTGCCTTTGATCGATTAATCGCTTCACTAAGAGAGAAGCAGGCCGCTGTGCATAAGCTGTCTGCACGCTAAAAACTCATGAAAATCGGCTTTCTTTTGATGAGCCCCAGTGTGAGCCAGAAAGTAGGTAGATTCATCCGTGGATATATATAGTCAGCGCGAAAAAGCCAACCGTTTCCGCGAACTTCACCTGGGCCCACACATTCTGGTCCTGCCCAATGTCTGGGATGCTGCCAGCGCAAGGGTTTTTGAACGGGCTGGGTTTAGCACTGTGGCCACAACCAGCGCGGGAATAGCCGCCTCATACGGTTTTCCTGATGGAGAACACATTAGCCGTGATGAGATGCTGGAAGTGATTGAGCGGATTGCAAAAGCAGTTGCAATTCCCGTCAGTGCGGATGTGGAAGCAGGTTATGGCAGCACACCCGAACAGGTCGCGGAGACAGCGCGTCTTGTGCTTGAAGCTGGAGCGATCGGACTAAATTTGGAGGATGGAACAGGTGATAAAACCCAGCCTCTGGCTGATCTTGCCCTCCAGATTGAAAAGATGCAAGCCGTGCGGCAAACCGGCGATTCATTTGGGGTAGCGCTGGTGATCAATGCCCGCACGGATGTTTATGAAAAATTGGACAGGAACGATCAAAGCCTTCTTGAGCAGGCGGTACGACGCGGAAATGCCTACCGTCAGGCAGGGGCCGATTGCATTTTTGTGATTGACGTTGACGATAAGGAAACCATTGGAAATCTCGTACGTGAGATTGATGCTCCCATCAACATCCTGGCCAGGCATGGAAGCCCAACCATCCGCGAGTTGGAATCATTAGGGGTCGCACGCGTCAGCTTTGGGTCGATTCCGATGCGCGCCACGATGTCGCTGGTTCAAAATATCGCAGATGAACTGAAACAAAGCGGAACCTATGGCTTTTCCAAAAACATTATCTCGTATGCCGAGGTAAACAGTTATTTCAAAAAGTGAACCGAGAGCAACCGATTCTCAAAAAATTATGAGGAAACCAAGATGAACATTCACGACGACCCCGATGATATCGAATACCTTGCGACAATGAAGTTGCAAATGCGCCAGGTTTCGGACGAACAGTTTCATAAATTCGAAGGCTACGCCGCGGAAATCTTTTCCGCCTTCGGCCTGGATTTGAACACAGCGTCGACAAAAGATACGCCCCGTCGTTTTATCAAGGCGCTCTTTGATACGACGGAAGGCTACGACGGCGACCCCAAACTTCTGCGGGTCTTTGACACTGAATGCCATGGTGAACCTGATTGCCGCCTGAGTCAGGTAATTGAAGGGCCAATCCCGTTCTTTGCGCTTTGCGAACACCATGCCTTGCCATTCTTCGGGATGGCTTATGTTGGTTACATTGCCCATGAGAACATCATCGGCATTTCAAAGTTGACGCGCCTGGTTCGGATCTTCTCCAAACGCTTCGCAGTGCAGGAAAGGATCGGTCAGCAGATCGCAGATACTCTGGAAACCATGCTTCACCCACACGGTGTGGCCGTTTTTCTAGAGGCTCATCATCTGTGTATGGAGATGCGCGGTGTGCGAGAAACCGCGCCGATGACACGCACTACAGTTTGGCGCGGTTATTACGCCGACGATGCGACACTGCGATCCGAATTCTTCACCGCCTGTGGATTGCAAAAAAATGAGAGGTGAGTAAATACTATGACAGAGAAAAATATCCCCGAATTATGGGAATGGGCTGAGTATTATTGACCCTGGTGTTACATCGCGGCCGTGCGCCTGCATAAGATCATGCCCGAATATGAGGGGCGAGTTCGATTGGTGGAACGGGCCTTCCCTTTGGAAGTTTACGGGGGAGGTCCACCTGATCGGAGAGAACTGGAACTGGAAATATGGCTGGCAGCCCTACAGGAGCCTGAAGCTGTCTTCAAACCATTTGGCAACGAGTGGCCAACGACCACATTGCCTGCTTTCGAGGCTGCCTGGTGTGCGTTTCAACAAGGCGAGGCGATCGGCCGTGAATTTGACCTGCGAATCCGCAGGGCTTTCTTCGCCGAAGGTCGCAATATTGGGCAGCGGGAAGTCATGATGGATCTGGCCCGCGAAGCTGGCCTCGACATGGATCATTTCACCTGATATTTCAATAATGGTGAAGCCCGTGCCGCCGTACTCGAGGAAGGCCGGCTTGGCAAGGAACTTTATAACGCTCGCGGCACGCCAACGATTATGTTGAGCGATGGAACAAAACTTCGCCATCCCATGGCTTACCCAAACATACGAGACGGAAAAATCCTGTCGGTTGGACGGCTGCCATGCTGTGGTGAGGGTTGTTACGAATCCACCCGCGAATTGTTTGAAAAGGCATTAAACTACGAGCCAAAAAAGAATCTCCAGAAACAATGATTCGAGATTGCTTTTGATTCCTGGAAAGATAATTGCCAGAAAGGATATGGTTTCTAAAATATGGAACAACGTCTTAATTATTCTAAATCCGCACCAGAGGGTATTGAAATATTGCAAAAATTGGAGAGTTACATAAAGAAAGCCGGTCTTGAACCCAACCTGGTGGAGCTGGTCAAGTTACGGGCATCCCAAATCAACGGTTGCGCCTACTGCATCGATATGCACACAAAAGACGCTCGCAGTCAGGGAGAAAGTGAACAACGCCTCTATGGAGTCAGTGCCTGGCGAGAGTCGCCTCTCTACAGCGAGCGTGAGCGGGTTGCCCTCGCCTGGGCCGAATCTGTTACCAAAATCAGCGAAGACCAGCTGCCGGATGAAATCTACAATCTGGCAAAAAAGCATTTTACGGAAAGGGAACTGGTGGACTTGACACTGGCAGTGATCGCGATCAACGCCTGGAATCGACTTGCGATTAGTTTCCGCACCCCGGTAGGTTCCTACCAGCCGGACCATCCGGCCTCAAAAAAGAATTCGCTGAAACAAGCAGAACCTGACTGAAAGGATTGTTTTTGCCAGTTCACACATCCTTTGTGCTTGAACCCATTCCACCTTTTAGGCTGGATCTGACAATTTGGACGCTACGCCGCCGTCCTGATAATATTATTGACCGTTGGGATGGTCAGACGTACCGACGCGTTCTGGTTGAGAACGGCAAACCGTTTGAAATTGCAGTGACTCAATTCGACGAGTTGGAAATACCTCAGCTGCGTGTCACGGTTACTGGTGAAGTGGCAATCTCTGACGTAAAAACATATGTCACTGCAGCGGTGGAGCGCTTGCTCGGAATCCATGTTGATCTGATGGAGTTTTATCGTTTTGGTGAAAGAGACGAAATACTAAGATCTCCTGTAAACCAATTCCGTGGTTTGAAACCACCGCGTTTTCCAACCTATTTTGAAGCGTTGGTCAATGCGATCGCCTGTCAGCAGCTAACCCTCACAGTAGGCATACGCCTGCTCAACCGCCTGTCAGAAGCTTGCGGGCCAATCATCGAAACAGAAGAAGGAGTTTTCCATTCCTTTCCTCGTCCGCAAGATCTGGCGGACATGGATATTGAAGAATTACGTGGTATGGGCTTCAGCTATCAAAAGGCCCACTACCTGACAGGTCTCGCACGAGCAATCACCGGCAAGCAATTCAACCTGGAAGAAATTGAAATGTTGGATGATAAGAAAGCGGTTGACCATTTGTGCACTCTGAAAGGCGTGGGACGCTGGTCGGCGGAATATTTTCTGTTACGCGGCTTGGGCCGGACGCACATCTTCCCCGGCGACGATGTAGGCGCCCGCAACCATCTGGGGCGCTGGCTGGGTTTGTCTGAGTCCATGAATTATGATGAAGTACACAAAGCATTAATGCGTTGGAATGGCTATGGTGGTTTGGTTTATTTTCATCTGCTGTTAAAGAGCCTGACGGAGAAAGGGCTTATTGTTGAAAAGGAGCGATCATGCTGAAGATAAAGCGTGTTTACGAAGCTGCTGAAAGGAACGATGGAACTCGTTTTCTGGTCGAACGGTTATGGCCGCGTGGAATGAAAAAGGAAGCGCTGAAAATAGACGCCTGGTTAAAAAACGTTGCTCCCAGCGACAGTTTGCGGGGTTGGTTCAGACATGATCCGCTCAAATGGGACGAATTTCAGAAACGCTATCAGGCTGAATTGGATGACAATCCGAACGCTTGGAAACCCATCCTGGAGGCCGCTGAACGAGGCAGCGTGACCCTGCTGTATAGCGCTCGCGACACAGAACACAACAATGCCCTTGTACTTAAGTCTTTTTTGGAAGAGCACCTGAGAAAGTGAATTGAATCCCTCGGCTTGAGCCAAGATGAGTTATGAAAAAACGTGTATTTTCCGGCATACAACCAACAGGCAATATTCATATTGGTAACTATCTTGCCGCGATCCGGCGCTGGGCAGGCTCGCAGTTTGAATACGATAATGTCTTCTGCATCGTTGACTTGCATGCCATTACCATCCCTCATGATCCGCAAATACTTCGAGCCAAGAACCGTGAAGTTGCCGCTCTTCTCTTTGCCGCAGGAATAGACCCCAAATTATCTGCAGTTTTCATCCAGTCAAATATCAGCGCTCACGCAGAATTGGCCTGGATTCTGAATTGCTTCATTCCCATAGGCTGGCTGCAACGCATGACCCAATTCAAGGAGAAATCAAGGAAACAGGCAGAAGGGGTCAGCGCGGGCCTGTTCGATTATCCCGCATTAATGGCTGCGGATATACTTCTTTATGAAACGGATCTTGTACCCGTGGGCGATGACCAGAAACAACATGTGGAACTGACGCGAGACGTTGCGCAGCGGTTCAATTCGATTTACAGCGAAACTTTTAAATTACCCCAACCGGTATTTGCTGAAACAGGCGGGCGCATTATGGGGCTGGGCGATCCTACAAAGAAAATGAGCAAGAGCGATGCGGCAGATGATAACTCGATCTTCCTGCTGGATTCCCCCGACGCCATCCGCTCGAAGGTGATGAAGGCAACCACTGATTCGCTGCGCGAGATTCGATTCGATGAGAACCGTCCTGGCATCTATAACTTGTTAACCATCTACGAACTCCTCAGCGGAATGAGCCGGGCCGAGATAGAAGCGCGGTTTGAAGGGAAAGGCTATGCAGAGTTCAAACAAGAACTGGCAGAAGTGATCGTCGAAAACCTCACGCCTCTGCAGTCCCGTTATCGCGAGCTAACAACTGACCCTTCACATATTGATCGTCTACTCATGGAAGGATGTGCAAAAGTACGACCTATGGCAGAAAAAACTTTGAGCATGGTCAAGAAAAAAATGGGGTTGGGATGATGTAAAAACCACATAACAAATGGCAGGTATGTGGGATGCAAGAAGACCAGATACCCATTCAAAGTCAGTATTTAATTTCGATGGCATGTTACATAAAGAAAGGATATTACAATGAAGCCTGCTAACTTAATCGAGATGGATAAGGTTTTTATTATGGATTTGGTTGCGCGCGGAATTATCGGAGTCAACGATTGGGAGCGTGAAAAGCCCCAAGATATTTTGATCAACATCATTCTGTTTGCCGACCTGCATAAAGCCGGGGCCAGCGACGATATCCGTGACAGTGTGAATTACCGGTCGGTGACAAAAAAAGTACTCGCGCATGCCGAAACAGCCCAGCGGCTGACTGTTGAAGCGCTGGCTGCCGACCTGGCACGTTTATGCCTTGAAGAGCCGGGCGTGCAGCAAGTTCGGGTGCGCGTGGAAAAGCCAGGAGCTGTGCGATTTTCAAGGTCTGTGGGCGCGGAAATCGAACGGGCAAAAGAGGATTAGCATGGAACAAAAAAAACATCAAGCCTGCCTGCTTCTGGGATCGAATATCCAGCCTGAACAAAATATTTCTCGAGCAGTTGCCCATTTGCAGAGGCAGTTGACAGTTTTACAGGCTTCTTCCATCTGGCTATCCGATGCCATGGGATCGAGCGATCCAGCCTTTCTCAACGTCGCTTTGTTGGTTTCAACCCCATTGGATGCAGACGCGCTCAAAGAGCAGGTGATCCACCCTCTTGAGGCGCAATTGGGACGGGTGCGAACCGAGGATAAAAACGCTCCGCGCACAATTGATATTGACATCATCCTCTTTGATGAGATGTTGCTTGACCAAACCCTATGGAAATATGCACACAGGGCCGTGCCTGTGGCAGAACTTCTCCCTGGTTACCGGTCTGATAGCGGGGAATATCTCAAAGATGCCGCTTTGCGTTTGGCTCGTGCAACGCCTATTTCAGCAAGGAAGGATATCTCTATTTATCCAGATCCATTTACATCGAAAAAAAGTGGCGTCAAACCAGTTGGCGTACAGGATGATTGAGATGAATAAACTGAAAGTAACGCAAGTGTTACCTGTAAAGAAACAAGTGTCATTGGAAGGGTTGTATCTTGGCCAAAGGTCGCTGGAGATGTCGAAGAAAATCGGTAGGAGTGTGGTATTTGCCAATTTCTTAACCGATAAAAACGGGGTGGTTGCCAAAGCAGACAAATCCGCTCATTTTCAGATTCCGCTGGAATTAAAAAATGCTTCCGACTGGGGGCTTTTCCAAGAACTGATGGCACAGGCAGATGTAATTATCAGCGGAGGAACTTATTTCAAACGCTTGGCAATTCTCGGGAATGCTACTCAAGATATTCTTTATCAATTTGAGCCGGGAAAAGAGTTTGAAAAATTAGGACAATGGAGACTGAGCGCAGGTTATAAAAAAAGGAGTCCAGACCTGGCCGTTGTCAGCCACCACTTGGATTTTGAGTTCCCGGAAGAACTGATCAAGAGCGGTCGAAAAATAGCGATCTTTACAACAGATGTCATGGCAAATTCTGAAAAAGCCAAAGTTTTACGTAATGCGGGCATACCCATAATCGGAAGTGGCGAGGCAGGCGTTGATGGAAGCCGGCTGATCGCTACCCTTGCCAATGAAATGGGCTATCGCGTGATCATGATGGCAAGCGGGCCGGGTGTGCTTGAACTTCTGCTCGCGGCAAAATGCCTGGACCTTTTATATGTTACCCAGGCTCAACTGGAAATCCCCTTTGATGACCCTGCAACTGTGCAAACAATTTTATCTGGAGGAAAACAGGTAAATGAACTCAAAGAGTTCAGCCTCTCTCACCAATTTGTTCAAGGAAATGTAGTTACTGAAGATGGATCACTCATATCACAGTTATATCTCAGGTACGACAGGAAAGACATTCGGGACAAGGAGGATCAGCCAGGAAGAAAATAGAGCCCGGACAAGAGCATAACCACCCATCCGCTGGCAAGCAGGTGAGACGCAAGAGACCAGATGCCAATTCAGAGACGGCATTTAAGTTTGATGATATATTAGATAAAGAAAGGACATTACAATGAAAATCGCTAACTTGTTGGAAAACCTGGAATTCGGAAGCAAAGATCCCCATGCAGAACCGCTTCACGCCGACAAGAAAGGCCGGGCGATCCTTTTCACGCTCAAGCCCGATCAATCCATACGTGAACACAATGCGCCCAGTTCACCATTTTTCGTGGTGATCCTAAAAGGAAAAGGTATCTTTGCTGGCGGCGATGGCGTTGAGCATACTTGTGGACCTAATACGCTGCTTGTATTTGACGCCGGTGAACAACATACGATCCGCGGTGTTGAGGAGCTGGTCTTCGTAGGCTTTCTGCACGGCGCGCCGCTCGCGCAAAAATAAAGTAGCATTTTCAGACCCGCCCCGTAACAATAACTATGATCGCGGCGTTTGCTAGGGCTTGCGCCAACAGATCGTTTCTCGCCGCAAATAAAACCGTGTTGCGTTTCTATCAGTAAAGCAACTATTATAGGTCCAGCCATACGGAAATAAAGGAAATTTAGAAAATGAGCTTCGAACGGGAATTTCCAGGTCCTAACCTTGGATATGTGCTTGAGCTTTATGAGCATTATCAAAGAAATCCTGATTCGGTAGATGAGGCTTCTCGCAGGCAATTTAGTCAATGGAAGCCTGCCAGCCAGGAAATTGGAATCCTGCCAGGAATTGACCTTCACAAGCTGATCGGAGTTGTTAACCTCGCTCAGGCAATTCGCTCCCATGGATACTTGGCGGCGCGGTTGGATCCTCTGGGCAGCCCTCCTCGAAATGATCCTGTCCTGAATCCGGAATTCCACAACCTCCAACAAGATGACCTGCTCCAAATGTCATCAAGCGTGGTGAACCTTCCAGATCATCAGGAAACACAAAATGCATCCGATGCAATCAATGTATTGCGTTCGATCTATTGCGGAGCAACCGGATATGATTACGGCCATATTCGTATCACCGAGGAACGGGCCTGGCTGCAGCAAGCCGCAGAAAGCGGTCACTTCAGATCCCCGAACAAGGTCATTGATGAAAAGAGACTCCTGGAACGTCTTAGTCAGGTCGAAGCACTCGAGACCTTCCTGAGCCGAATTTATCCGGGGAAAACTCGCTTTTCGATTGAGGGCCTCGACATGCTCATCCCGATGCTTGACGAAATTATCGGCGTGGCGGCGCGTGCAAATATCTGCGTTGTTCTGATTGGCATGGCTCACCGCGGGCGATTGAATGTCCTGGCGCATGTACTCCAGAAACCGTATGAGCAAATCCTGGCGGAGTTCAAAGATCCGAAGGACCGCTCCAGGACTTGGGACGACCTGGGTTGGACAGGCGATGTAAAGTATCACATGGGAGGCTATAAGTCGCCTGAAGGCGCGGATCACATTGATCTGGTTGTAAGTATGCCGGCTAATCCTAGCCACCTCGAACTGGTCAATCCTGTTATTCAAGGCATGGCGCGGGCAGCCAACAGCAAAGTTGATAGCCTTGGGCCGCCGAAGAATTTCGAAAATGCTTCACTCCCGATCCTGATCCATGGAGACGCATCTTTTGTCGGGCAAGGGATTGTTGCAGAGACACTCAACCTTTCACAGCTCTCTGCCTACTCAACCGGCGGCAGTCTGCACATCATTGCAAATAACCAATTAGGCTTCACGGCAACGGAGAAAGAATCGCGCAGCAGTCTGTATGCCAGCGACCTTGCCAAAGGATTCGAAATTCCGATCATCCATGTTAACGCTGACGAGCCTGAGGCTTGTGTCGAAGCCGTTCACACAGCCATCGCGTATCGTCAGAAATTTCATAAAGATTTTGTTGTAGACTTGGTTGGTTACCGCCGCTACGGTCACAATGAAGGAGACGAACCGCGCTTCACTCAGCCGCTCATGTATCGGGAGATTGACGCGCATCCTTCTGTTAGAAAATTGTGGGCATCGAAATTGGAGAAAGATGGAATCATCTTGCCCGATGATTCCGAGAAACTTCTGCAAAAGTATTTGAACGAATTGCAGAAAATCAATCAAAAGCTGGATGCGGAACACGCCTTACAGGAACCTGTCCCGAAACCGCCTCCGCCTGGAGCGGCGCAAAAAGTCAACACGTCTGTTTCGCTTGAACGGTTACGAAATCTGAATCAGGCTTTGCGGCAATTCCCTGCGGACTTTCATCCGAATCCAAAACTGACCAAAGCTGTAGAGAAGCGCCGCCAGATTTTGGAAGATCCTGACGCGTCCAGCATTGATTGGACAACCGCCGAGGAATTGGCATTTGCCAGCATCCTGGAGGATGGCATCGCGATTCGGATGACCGGCCAGGACACGCCGCGTGGAACATTCAGTCAGCGTCATGCTGTTTTCTATGATAAAGATACAAACAGGGGCTACACACCTTTGCAGTCCATGCCGCAAGCAAAAGCTTCGTTCGAGATTTACAACACGCCGGTCAGCGAAGCCGGACCAGTTGGTTTTGAAGTTGGCTATAACATCCAGGCTCCAGGCAGATTGGTTTTGTGGGAGGCGCAATATGGCGACTTTGACAACAACATCCAAACTGTTATTGATGAATTCCTACTTTCGGGCCGCGCCAAGTGGGGGTTGACACCATCTCTGGTTTTGCTCCTGCCACATGGGAATGAAGGCATGGGACCGGATCATTCCTCCGCCCGCATTGAACGATTCCTGAATCTGGCCGCGGAAGGCAACATGCGCGTTGCCATCCCAACCACTGCCGCACAGTATTTCCATTTACTGCGCCGCCAGGCGTTGCTTCTGAAAACCGATCCGCTGCCTTTAGTAATCTTCACACCAAAAGGATTTCTGCGGCACCCGTTAGTGGTTTCGACGCCGAACCAACTTGTTAAAGGAAACTGGCAACCTTTGCTCGAAGCGCCAGTGCTAAAGAGAAAGGATAAGACAGTCAGGAATTTGATCCTTTGCAGTGGCCGCATCAACTTTGACCTGGTAAGCGATGAGCTGTGGTCAGCCAGCAAGGACACTGCCATCGTCAGAGTGGAACAGCTTTATCCATTCCCGGCACCAGCATTTGAAAAATTATTAAATGAATATGCGGCTATTGAGAAAGTAGTTTGGTTGCAGGAAGAACCGCTAAATATGGGAGCTTGGAATTTCATACGTCCGCGCTTAAGACAGCTCTTGAGTGATCGGCTTCCCTTGTATTATGTTGGCCGCCCAGAAAGTTCCAGCCCGGCAGAAGGATCATCCACGCTATACAGAATTAACCAGCAAGCGTTGATTTGTCAGGCGCTGAAGGTCGACGAACAGGTACACAGCCATAGTGTGATTATCGAGAGAGGTTGATATGGCCATAAAAATTATCGTTCCTGAAATCGGAGAATCTGTGATCGAAGCCACTGTCCATCAATGGCTGAAAAAAGAAGGAGATTTTGTTGAGGCGGGCGAAGCTCTTGTGGAATTGGAAACTGATAAAGTTAATCTTGAAGTCGGTGCAAAAGCTTCAGGGATATTGGCCCATATCACAGTCCCGGAAGGTCAGGATGTTAAAGTAGGCGATGTTCTGGGCATGATTAATGAGGATGCAAAACAGCCTGTCTCGACAGCCACACAAGCAATAACTCCTGCGGCAGAACCGGCGCTCAATAGCCCTTCAACAAGTAAAGAAAAGCGCGAGATCGAACCGAAACAGGCTTCACTGGTAACTCCGGTTGCATCTCGTTTGGCGCACGAACAAAATATCGACCTTGCGCAAGTACATGGCACAGGTCCAGAAGGCCGCGTCACAAAATCTGATGTAGAGCAATACCGGCAGGGTCAGAAAGGAAATGAAAATAAATCTCCCCAACAATCTCCGCCTCAACCCATCTCAACAGTAAACATAAGCCCTACAGAACGAAGGGAAGAGCGACAGCGCATGACACGCAGGCGTCGCACGATTGCCCAACGCCTACTTGAAGCAAAACAATCTACCGCCATGCTAACAACTTTCAATGAGATCAACATGGCCGCTGTGATGGATCTGCGTCGCCGGCATAACGAGGCCTTTCAGGAGCGTCATGGAATAAAGCTGGGCATCACTTCCTTTTTTGTAAAAGCCAGCTTGAGTGCTTTGAAAGTCTTTCCGAGATTAAACGCCGAAATCCAGGGCGACGAGATCGTGCTCAAACACTATTTCGACATCGGAGTCGCCGTTGGTGCTGAAGAAGGTTTAGTCGTTCCAGTGATTCGCGATGCGGATCGTCTTTCCTTCGCAGAAATCGAGCGGCGGATCAAGGAGTTTGCCGCAAAGACTAACGAAGGCACGTTATCAGTCGAGGACCTGCGAGGTGGAACATTCACGATCACGAATGGAGGTGTCTTCGGTTCATTATTAAGCACGCCGATTATCAATCTTCCACAGGTCGGCATTCTCGGGCTACACAAAATCGAAGACCGCCCGGTGGCCGAAAAAGGTCAAGTTGTTATCCGTCCCATGATGTACATCGCGCTTAGCTACGATCATCGCATCGTCGATGGCCGCGAAGCTGTCCAATTTTTGGTTCATATCAAAGAGTTGATCGAGGACCCCGAACAGTTGTTGTTGGAAGGATGAAAAGGCCGAGCGATTTGAAAGGCACCTGGCAATTGAAGGTCTGGCGCATTTACATTTATTCTTGAACAAATTACATGCAAAGAGGATTTTATGAAGAAGAAC
>CAZEGE010000096.1:0-13427 GCA_964511765.1 uncultured Anaerolinea sp. | reverse complement strand
GTTATTCCTCCGACAATGGCTGTACCGGGCAGTTCTGGTTTGCAGTATGAATGTCAAATCATTTCACAAAACCCTTTAAACGACAGCACGATCTCACTAGGCGAGGCATTTGATATGAATTGGAAGGTGGCCAATATTGGCAAGAAAGCCTGGTTTTCATCAGATACGGATTACCGTTATACCAGCGGCGATAAATTGCACAAAACATCGATCTATGACCTTGAGTCATCCGTCTTGCCTGGCGGCATGATCGATCTCACCATCAAGATGAAGGCTCCTGCTGCCCCGGGAACTTATAAGACAGAGTGGAAAATAACCGTTGGGAAAAACTGGTTTTGTCCCCTCAAACTGACCATCAACGTAAATTAGAAAAATGCTCCGAGCAAACTCGGAGCATTTTTCTAATAACTAGGAAACAGGTGGGAGTGGCTCATTGCTGGCAGGCATGTCTTCCGGTTTCTTGCGAAGCATGAAGAAGCCAACAGCAATGGGAATGGCAATAAAAATCATGGAAAGGCACAAAAACACAATTCCCATTGTTGTTGCGGCGGCAGGATCACTGCTTCCCATCACGTCAATATCCGCGCCTGGTATCTTGCTGGCGAGAACAGAAGTTGCTCCGAAGAAACACATGAACAAACCCGGACATCCGCAAAGTAAAACAGCGGCAATCGTGGCAATAATGCCTTTGGTTTTCCTATCCATCGTTGCGTCTCCTTGATATGTTTATTTGTCTCAGTATACATGCAATAAAAACGGGATGCAAGCATTTCACGCATCCCGTTGGTACTAGCTTCTTAGCTTCGCGCCGACCGCATATTCCAGCCGTTTGACGATCTTGTTGCGGATCGCGGCGGCGTCAGCGTCTGTCATCGTTTTGTCTGATTGATATGTGAGACTGTATGCCAGTGATTTTTTCCCGGCCCCGATCTTTTCATCTTTATAGACATCGAACAAGCGCACATCGCTAACGGTTCCTCCTCCTGTTTGCCTGATGAGGCTTTCCACAGCGGAGGCTTCCACTGAATCATCCACGATGACAGCGATGTCTTCGTAAATGGGCGGTGTCTCGGGGACGGATTTAATGCCATAGGTGGGATTTAACCTCCGCAGGAGGTCCAGGTCAAATTCACCGACGATGACCGGCAACTCGCCAAACTCAAATTTCTCCTTCACCAGCGGATGCAACTCGCCGAACACACCCACAACCTGTCCATCCACTTTGACTTCGGCGGCTTTGCCCGGGTGCAGGCCTGCCCTGAGCGATGGCGAAGGGTCTGTTGATTCTGCCGCGGTGAAGGAAATGCCCGTGAGGCGCAGCCCGTTCAAAAGGAGTTCGAGGCGTCCCTTCAGGTCGAAGAAGTCAAAGGCGGGCGAATCTTTCACATCCCATGCAGTAGCTTCGCGCAGACCGGTCATCGCGACGGCGAGTTTGCGCGGCTCGTTGGGTAAAGCTTGTCCAGAGCTTGTCGAAGGGTCATTTTTGACAGGTTCGAAGATCGAACCAATTTCAAAGAGCGCAAGTGCTTCACCAAGACGACTATTTTTTTCGAGCGCATCCAACACGGAGGTAGCGAGACTGCGGCGCAAAACACTTTTTTCCGGCGCGATCGGATTTGCAATGCGAACATATTCATCGTGCCTGGCGACACGAGATTCTTTTTCAACGGAAGTCATGCGATATGTGACAACCTCCTGAAATCCCAGCGCGACGAGCAGATCGCGCAGATGCTCCTCCCATTCATGAACGGGATTGCCGACCTGAGGGGGCAGTGCATCCGCCATGGTGGTCACAGGGATGTTATCGTAGCCATAACTGCGCGCAACTTCTTCGAGTACATCGGCGAGACCGATGACGCCTTCGTCAATGTCCATGCGATGCGGCGGGACTTTTGCTTTGACCTTATCCTTGTCCACCGTACATTTGAATTCAAGACGCGTGAGCAATTCAGCGATTTGCTTTGTCTGGAGGTCAATGCCAAGCAAGCGTTTGACATCCTGCGGCGTAACCGTAATGGTTGGGTCTTTTGGCTTGAGCGGATACTCATCCACGAGGCCGGGCGCAACCGCGCCACCAGCCCATTCAGCCATGTATTGCAGACCGCGTTTCACGCCTTGTTCCGCGAGCGCGGGATGCACGCCGCGCGAAAAACGGAAGGATGCTTCGGATGGCAGATTGTGCTGCCTGGCTGTACGGCGAATGTTGATGAAGTTCCAGGCTGCACCTTCGAGAAGCACGTTTTTGGTTTTACCGGTCACTTCGGATTCAGAGCCGCCCATCACACCTGCGATGGAGAGCGAACCTTTTTCATCACAGACAAGTACATTCATGGAAGCAAGCGTGCGTTCGTTGCCATCGAGTGTGGTGAGTTTCTCGCCATCCATCGCCGCGCGGGTTATGATTTTTATCTTCCCCCCGCCTGCGCGTTCTTTCAAGATATCATAGTCAAACGCATGCAGAGGTTCGCCGAGTTCGAGCATGGCGTAGTTGGTCGCGTCCACGACGCTGTTGATGGGACGCTGCCCCGCAAGTTTAAGTCTGCGTTGGATTGTGTAGGGACTTGGTTTGATCTCCACATCCCGGATTAATCCAGCCACAAAACGCGGATTGAGTTCGGGATTGGTGATTTCAATGGAGACCAAATCTTCAACAGAATCACCAGATGTTTTGAATTTGATGACCGGCCTCTTGAGTTCACGACCGGTCAATGCAGCGAGTTCACGCGCAATGCCAATGACGCTCGCGTTGCGCGCCATGTTCGGCAGAATGGAAATGTCTAGTACGGCATCGCCCATGTAATCGGCGAGGGGCATGCCAACAGGCGCGTCATCCTCAAGAATGATGATGCCGTCATGTTCTTCGGCAATGCCGAGTTCCTTTTCGGAGCAAACCATCGAATATGAATCCACGCCGCGGATTTTGGCGCGTTTGAGGGTCGTTAACTGCAAGCCTTCGGCGTGACCGTCATAAAGAGTCGAGCCTTCCCTGGCATACGCAACCTTGATCGGCTTGGCGAGTTTGCCTGTGCCCTTCAAATGAAAAATATTTGGCGCGCCGGTGAGAACCACCTGTTCCTGCTGACCATCATATAGGTCAAGCAGAGTCAAGCGGTCCGCGTTGGGATGCGGCGTCACTTCACGGATTTCCGCCACGACGATCTTATCTTTGTCCCATGCGATGCCGGTGGTCTTGAACTCGTGTTTCTCGCCTTCCTTATAAGTTGGCATTTCAAGGCCGGCATAGAGAATTTCGTCCACCTCCAGACCAGCGAGGGTAAGTTTGCGCGCAATGTCTTCGACGGACAAACCGTCCAAATCAATGAAATCTTTTAGCCATGAGAGAGGTATTTTCATAAGGTACTCTTCCTCCCTCATCCCAACCCCTCTCCCATTGGGAGAGGGGCAAGGGGTGAGGGGAAAATTAATACTGCTCCAAGAATCTCACATCGTTACCCCAGAAGTAACGGATATCGTTGATCTTGTTTCTTAACATCAACTGGCGTTCGGGTCCCATGCCGAAGGCAAAACCCGAGTAGATCTTCGGGTCGTAACCGCCATTTTGTAAAACTACAGGATGTATCATGCCGCATCCGAGGATTTCAAGCCAGCCGGAATTCTTGCAAACCTGGCATCCCTTACCGCCGCAGACGAAACATTCCACATCCACTTCAGCGGACGGTTCTGTAAATGGGAAGTACGACGCGCGGAAGCGCAGCCTGGCACCCTCGCCGAACATGCGGCGCACGAAATCTGCGAGCGTGCCTTTCAAATCCGCGAAAGTGATGTTCCTGCCGACCGCAAGTCCTTCCACTTGGTTGAATTGGATTTCAGAACGCGCCGTGATTTGCTCATAACGAAAGCACATGCCGGGTAGTGCAATGCGAATCGGCGGCGGGTCTTGTGGGTTTGTCGCAACGGCTTCACGCATAGCACGGATCTGTCCCGGTGAGGTGTGTGTGCGCATCAAGATCGGATTATCCCCGCGATTTCCTGCTTCCACGAAAAATGTATCCTGCATATCGCGCGCGGGATGATGAGGCGGGAAGTTAAGTAATTGGAAGTTATACTCATCCGTCTCAACTTCGCGAGACGTGTACACTTGAAAACCCATCTCCGCGAGTATGGCCAGCACGCGGCGCAGTTGTTGTGTGGATGGATGTAATCGTCCAATGTGTTTCGTGCGGCCTGGTAATGTCACATCCAGTTTTTCTTCTGTGATGGATTTCGCCAGCACGGCATTCTTTATCTCTTTGGATTTTTCCTCCAGGGCGGATTCCAACGCAACTTTCACTCGGTTCGCAGCCGCGCCGACAATTGGCTTCTCCTCCTTTGAGAGTTTCCCCAGTTCGGCAAAGGCCATCATCAGCGGCGAGCTGCGTCCGACGTTCGCGATGCGCCAGGCTTCCAGCGCGGCTTGATCCCCAACGGCTGCCAAAGACTCTAAAGCAGATTTTTCGATCTCGTTCAATTTATCCTGCATTTTGCACCTCGTCGTTTACCACGAAGGGTCACCAAGGCACACAAAGAAAAAACCTTTGTGCCCCTTAATATTCTTGGTGGTTAATAAAAAACTCCCGTCCGCAAATGGGACGGGAGGGAGATTCCCGTGGTACCACCCAAATTGACTGTAAATACAGCCCGCTTTGTGTCTGACTTTCGACCTCGGATATTCGTTATTTGAATACCGAATGTCGAGTATCGACCGCCCTGATAACGCAGGGATTGCGTCCCAAACTACTGACGTTCAACTTGCAACGTGTTAACTCGGGAGGCTCAAGAGGGAACTTCAACTGGGTTCGGACGAGTGCGACTTTCAGCGGTGCGTCGCACATCTCTGGCGGCTTCTGCCAGCCTACTTTCCTCTGTCACAGCCTGTTATTTTTGATTGCTGTAATTATCTGCGAAAACAACGTACTGTCAAGGCTCACCCAAATCAGGCCATAAAGCATTAAAATCCGTAAAACAAATCCGTTTAAGGAGACCCATGACTGCATCCCCGATCTTTGAATTTTTCTTCAGTGGCTTGACGCCCATCCTGCGCGAAATATTAAAAATTCAATAATATGAATCGCAAACTTGACCTCCCTGCGCTTTTACTTGTTACCGCTTTGTTCTTTGGCGCGGTCCTTCGGTTTTACCCTGCTGTCTCACACGGATTCCCCCTCAATGACGGCGGCATGTTCTATACGATGATTCGTGATTTAAAGGCGGGCGGCTATGCGTTGCCGCAGTTTACGACATACAATCATGCCGAGATTCCCTTTGCCTATCCGCCTCTCGGATTATATGTCGCTGCGTTTCTTTCCACGCTGTTACCTGTTTCAGAACTATGGGTACTGATTTACATCCCAGCCTTGATCAGTACCTGCTCCATCCTTATCTTTTATAAATTTTCCGAACAGATGCTCGACTCGCGCATATCCGCTGCGCTGGCGGTGCTGATCTTTGCGCTTTCCCCGCGCTCCTTTCTCTGGCAGGTGATGGGCGGTGGGATCACCCGCTCGTTTGGCATGTTGTTCCTGCTGCTCTTTCTTTATAAAATCAGACAGTTATTTAAGAATTATAAACATAAGGAGCTTATCCTTGCCATCTTCTTCGGTGCGGGCGCTGTGCTGAGTCATCCACAGACGGCATTACATGCGGCTTTGGGCGGGGCGCTGATCTTCATTTTTTACGGTTTCAACAAACGCGGATTCATTTCCGCTTTTTTCACAGGTCTTGGCGTGGCTTTGTTAACTGCGCCCTGGTGGTTGACTGTGCTAATGCAGCACGGCTTGTACCCATTTATATCCGCAGGTCAAACCAGCCAGCGGACTCTCGAATCATACCTCCGCCTTTTGCATTTCAATGGGCCTGGAGATTACCTTTTTCTGCCCGTATTGTCCCTTGCATTCGTTGGTATTTTGAGTTCACTTAAAAGGAGTAAATTCTTTTTAATTACATGGATCGTACTGGCTCTTCTCATTGACCCGCGCGGCGGGGATGGCATTGCCTTGCTGGCATGGTCCATGCTGGCAGGAGTGGGTTTGCTCAAGCTGTCCACATGGATCAGCCGCTCGGACGGCGGGCAGGCCCGCCCTGAGTTAGATCGAAGGGTTGAGGCGGCCTTTATGAAGCGCGGGATTCAAATCCTGTTAAGTGGGCTGATCCTTTTCTTCGTCTTGTCAGCCAGTATTTTTGATTTTCAACTGGTCAACACGAGTTTGAAGGCGGGTGATCTTGCGATGATCGAGTGGGTGGATAAAAATGTGGAAAAGGATAAGACTTTTTTGCTGGCAACGGGACGCGAGTTTTCGATGTCTGACCCGCTGCAGGAGTGGTTCCCCGCATTGACCGGTCAATATAGCGTGACGACCATGCAGGGTTTGGAATGGACTCTCGGCGAAAAGTTTTTCCCCTGGTATGGCGAATTGATCGCATTCCAATATTGTGGGGACCTCGATTGCGTGAATGCCTGGTCAACGCGTAATGGCGTGGACTATGATTATTTGATTGTGATGATTCCCGCTGAAAACGACAGGAGTTTATTGGCGGATTCGTTGAGGAGTCTCGCTAGTTCTACCCGCAGTTCGGCTATCCATGTGCTGGTGTATGAGTCTGAAAAGGCGTTGGTATTTGAGTTAAACAAGTGACAGTCACTTTATAAGGGACTATCACTTAAGTCTTTCCCTTCCCATTCGTTCATAAATTGATCCAGGAATTTCACCATCACCGCATGTCTTTGTTCTGCAATCTTTCTGGCGGTGGGGGTGTTCATCATATCCTTCAGCAAAAGCAGCTTTTCGTAAAAGTGATTGATGGTGGCGCTTTTGCTCTTTTTATATTCTTCGAAACCGGCGTGCATTTTTGGCGGTGAGTTTGGGTCGTACATCATCCTGTTTTTATAACCGCCATATGCAAAGGCGCGTCCGATCCCAATTGCGCCAAGCGCATCCAGGCGGTCGGCGTCCTGTACAATGAATCCTTCCAATGATTCCATTTTATTTTCCACGCCAGCGCCTTTGTATGAGATGTGCATGATGATCTCACAGACTTTATCTACGGTGACATTATCCACGCGGCAGGCTGTGAGCCAGGCTTTGGCGCGCAGCGGGGATTCATCTTCGTTTTCGTTGAACTTCCAATCGTCAAGATCGTGGAGCAGCGCGGCGAGCTGCACGATGAACATATCTGCTTTTTCCTGCTCGCAAATGGCGATGGCATTTTTCCATACGCGGTGGATATGCCACCAATCATGCCCCGAGGCATCATCGCTGAATTCCCGCTTTACATATTCGACTGTTTTTTGGAGGATGTCTTGTTGATTCATTTCCCTATTTTGCCATAGAAACAAGTCTTTCAAATTTTAAAGAGTATCGCTTTTTGTTATTAAATCCCGTGATCTTCGTGTTTCAATAGACACGGTAATTGGGTTGTATCTTTAATGATCGCATCCGTCCCCATTTTCCTTAACTCAGGTTCTTCGCCGAAGCCGCAAAGCACGCCCACTGTTTGAGCGCCGGCAGCCTTGCCCGCGCGGATATCCACTGTGGTGTCGCCGACCATCAGGCAGTTTTCAGGGGCGATATTCATTTTTCGTGCGGCCAACAGGATTGGGTCGGGATATGGTTTTGTATGTTCGGCGGACAAGCCTGTGACAATTGCATCGAAATATTTCTCCAGATCGAATTTCTTGAGGAAGGCTAATGTGCCGCGTTCATCCCTCGCGCTGACCACCGACATGGGGTAGTGTCCGTGCAGTTGTTTCAACATCTCAGCCACACCGGGAATGAGCAGGAATCCTTTTGCGGAGTGCCTGCGATGACGGGAGAGCCAATCAATGACAGCCATCATTTCGTCGTCGATGCAGAGTGTGTCGGCCATGCCGAGCAGGGCGTTGCCGGGAGCTTCGACCCACATGACCAAGCGGCGGGCAAAGTGATCAGGGTCTTTAAAGAGAAATTTGGGGATAAAACGTGAGATTTTCCGTACGTACAAGTCATCCGTGTCGCTGAGCGTGCCGTCCACATCAAAACACAGGCCTTTTACACGGGTCAGATCAAGGGACATGGCTTAATTGTACCAAACGGGCTATACTTAACTTTGTTCCAATTATGGTTGTAGATCGTACACGCTCCCTGCTTGAACTATTAATCAACATTAGCCGCGAGGTTGCTACTGCATTAGACCTTCGCCCTGTTTTACAACGTCTGCTTTTTGCCGCCATTCAACATGTGGGCGGGGAACGCGGCAGTATCGTTGTGATGGACGAGCTTGGCAGACCTGTGGATGCCACCATTGTTTATGGCAGACAGTTTCATGACCAAGCCGCGCTTCAGCTTCGTGATACCGTGGAGCGTGGTCTTGCGGGCTGGGTGGCTCAGCATCATCAGCCGGTACTTGTTCCAGATACCAGCAAGGATAAGCGTTGGTTGCATCGCGCAGGTAAGGCCGGTGCAGAGTCTGCGATCTGTGTGCCGTTGATGGCGCGTAAGCGTCTGGTGGGTGTGCTGACGCTTGTCCATTCTGTACCCAACGCATTTACAAAAGAACATTTGGAGTTGATGCAAGCCATTGCCGACCAGGTAAGCGTGGCGGTATTGAATGCACGCCTGTATAGCGAAAGTCAACGGACTGCGCGTGTAATGTCTGCCTTGGCAGAGGGCGCGGTGGCGATCACTTCCTCGCTGGAGATGACGGAGGTGTGGCAGCGCATCCTCAACCAGATCATGCAGGCCCTGCAAGTGGAAACAGTAGCTCTGGCTTTGATAGACCATACGGATAATGATCTTGTTTTCCATGCGGCGGCAGGAGATAACTCCGGGGATATTCCAGGCAGGCATATCCCCAATGGACAGGGACTTGCGGGGTTGGTGGCGAGTAATGGACGCGGGTTCGTAATACCAGCCGTCAAACAGGACCTGCATTATAGTGAAGTGGATGACTTCGAGGGCATAGAGCTGCGGGCAGTTGCCATTGCTCCGATCCAGGCATATGGGAAGGTGATCGGCGTGCTGGAGGCGATCAACCCTGTATCCGGTTCGTTTGACCCGGATACGATGATGGTGATGACCGATTTGGGTAGCCTGGCAGGGATGACCATTCAAAATGCGGATCTTTTTGATCGTTTGCAAAAGGCGCACCGACATTACCACGAGTTGTTTGAAGACAGCGTGGATATGATCCTGATCACGGACTGGGAAGGCAAAATTCTGGAAGCGAACCGCCAGGCCGTGAAATTGAGCGGATATAGCGTCGAACAATTGCATTCGATGAGTATTGACCAGCTGCATGAAATCAATTCGAATAAAACAGGTTTGAAATTTGGAACGCTCAAGCGCGACCAGGAATGTAACTATGAGTCCGGCCTGAATCGTCAGGACGGCGGCGCAACACCGATTGCGGTATATGCCCGCCGCGTGGAATTAGAAAAGACTGACTCGATCCAGTGGATCTTGAGGGATATTACCGAACGCAAGGAACTGGATGCCCTGCGTGAGGATATGGCATCCATGATTTATCATGACCTGCGTTCACCGCTTGGGAATATCGTCTCAAGCCTTGATATGATGGGTGATCTGGTGTCTGATGATGATGCGCTTAAATCCATGCTTGACATCGCCGGGAATTCCACAGCCCGCATTCAACGCCTGGTGAATTCCCTGCTGGATATCAATCGTCTTGAATCGGGGCAGCGGATCATGGATCAGGACGCGGTCGATCCGGTTGTTTTGATTCGTGAGGCCATTCGTGATGTGAAGCCAGCCGCAACCGCACGACAGCAAAAAGTCGAGAATAAGGCACTTGGCGTACTGCCGCGCATTTGGGTGGATGTGGATATGGTCCGCCGGGTGTTTATAAACCTGCTTGAGAATGCGATCAAATTTACACCGGTGGAAGGGCGCATCGAGATCGGTGCGCAAATGACCGATGGCGCTCTTATGAAGTTCTGGGTACGTGATAATGGTCCCGGCATTTCCGCCGCTTATCAGGAACATATCTTTGACAAATTCACCCGTGTGCGAGGCAAGGACGGACCCGGCGGGCTGGGGGTTGGACTGGCTTTTTGCCGGCTGGCAGTGCTTGGGCATGGCGGAGAAATTTGGGTGGAAAGCGAGCCGGGGCATGGTACGACCTTCTGGCTTACTTTGCCCGTGGCACAAAAGAGCGCAAAAGGCGAACTGAGGCGGCAGACCGGTAGACTGACCACGAAAGAGCGTAAATAATGGACATTCCGCCCATTTATCATTCAACCCAATTTTATTTAATTTCCCTTATTCAAGGAGCAACATGCAGGAAATAGCAAAAAATATTCTAATCGAAGACCAGTTTCCCGGTGTCACACTCGGCGTCATCGTCACACAGCGTGGACTCATCCAAATCGATGCACCCCCGTCTCCTGAGGACGCGCGTTCATGGCGAGCCGCATTGATGAATCTGAGTGGTGGCATGGAACGCGTACTCATTAATCTGGACGCGCATCCAGATCGGACGCTTGGCGCACGTGCCATGGATTGCACTGTCATTGCGCACGAGAAGACCACCAATACCTTTCGCACACGCCCAAGCACATTCAAGGCGCAGGGCGAAGAGACGGGCGCAGATTGGGAATCGATTGCCGGGCTTGGCAGTGTCCGTTGGGCTCCGCCTGAAATATCCTTTTCAGATTCAATGAATCTGTACTGGAGCGAGACGCCCGTGTATCTTGAATACCATCCCGGACCGTCCAATGGCTCCATTTGGGTGAATGTGCCCGAGGAAAAAATTGTTTTCGTGGGGGATGCTGTCTTGAAAAACCAGCCTCCCTTTCTGGCGGGTTCAAACCTGAAGGCATGGCTTGATTCCTTGAACATCCTGCTTGATACTCCCTTTAAAGGATATACCTTTGTCAGCAGCCGCGGCGGGGTTGTGACCACAAACGCCATAAAATCCCAATACGATTTCCTTAAACACGTCAAAGACAAATTGGATAAGATCACAGCCAAGAAACCAAACCCTGCCGCGACCGAGAAACTGGTTACCTCGCTATTAACCTGGTTCAAAGCCCCGGCCGCGCGCCAAAAGCAATTTGCCCAGCGCCTGCGCTACGGACTGCTTCATTACAATTCGCGGCATCACCATGCCTCCACCCAGCCCTATGAGGATTAATGAATTCAGCGCAGCCCATCCTTGAATTGATACGCGGTTCGATTGTTGAAGCGACCCATTTCGGCTCCATTGCAATTGTCGATGCAACAGGAAAACTCCTGCACTCTTATGGCGACCCTGACACGGTCGCCTTTTTGCGCTCATCCGCCAAGCCGTTTCAGGCGCTTCCATTTGTTGAACAGGGCGGCGTGGAACATTTCGGGTTGACACAAAAGGAACTTTCCATTTCGTGCGCCTCGCATGAAACCGCGCAGATGCATCTGGATACCGTGACAGCCATGCAGGCAAAGATCGGTATTCAGGAAAGCCAATTGCGGTGCGGCGGACATTTACCCGGGGATGCAGCCAAGTTGAAGCAGGTTATTAAAGAGGATATCACACCGACCTCCAATTTCAATAACTGCTCCGGCAAGCATACTGCCATGCTGGCTTTTGCCAAAATGCGCGGACTGCCTCTTGAAAATTATCTCGACCTTGATCACCCCATTCAAAAAGAGATCCTGAAAACATTCTCCGAAATGTGCGGCATTGAAATGGATAAAATCGGACTCGGCATTGACGGCTGTTCCGCGCCGAATTTCGCCGTCCCATTGGCCAGCGCCGCGCTCGGCATGGCGCGCATTTGTGATCCGCGTGATCTGAGCAAAGCGCGCGGGACTGCCTGCAGGAAGATCACAGCTGCCATGACAACTCATCCAGAAATGGTCAGTAACTATGGCGAATTCGATTGTGAATTAATGAAAGTTGGTGAAGGCAGGCTCATCACCAAACGCGGCGCGGAGGGATTTCAGATCATCGGTCTCATGCCCGGCGTGTACGGCAAAAAAGGCGTAGGCATTGCCTTTAAGGTCACTGACGGCGACGGCTCGCGCATGAACGACGCGCTGGAATCGAGTGCGCGTGTGCGGCCTGCGGTCACGCTCGAGATTTTGAAGCAGCTCAAGGTTTTGAATGAAGCGCAGTTGCAGGCGCTTGCAAAATTTGGCCCTGAAAAAATATTGAGGAATTATACCGGTCTCGTTACTGGAAAATCACAGCCTGTTTTCAAGCTCACATGAATCTCCTTGATGACCCTTTTATCCAAACCCTCATCCTGCGGTTGGATCAGTTGGGCGTTGTTGGTCTTGCCCTCGTCGGCAGTTACGCCCGCGGACAGGACACACCCCATAGCGATGTGGACGTGGATATCTTCGTTGAAACTCTTCCGCCTGAAGCATGCACGCTTCATTATATGGACGGGCGCCTGGTCAGCTTGAAATATATGACAATCGAGAAAGAATATGAATCCCTCACCCGACCTGAAAAAGCGATCTGGGCTGTGCCGGGTTTGAGTCAAATGGCCATTCTTGTGGATGAATCAGGCCAGTTGGCCGCGTTAAAACAAACCGCCCAAAATTTCAACTGGCAAAGTTTACAGTCCGTCGCCAATGAATTTGCGGCGCTTGCGCTTTATACCCATACCGCGCAATTATTCCAAAATATCATCCCAGAGAAGCATCGTGATGTAATTGGGAGTACGCTACAATTGGCGAATTCACTATGAAGAATCTCAAAACTCGCGCACTCAAGATCCATAAGACATTGCTTAAAGCTTTTGGCGAACCCATCTGGCGCAATCCGCTGCCCGCCGTTGATGAACTGGTCTCGACCATCCTTTCGCAAAATACCAATGACCTCAACCGTGACCGCGCTTTCAATTCCTTGCGCGCCAAATTCCCGACATGGGAAGCGGTGCGTGACGCAAAAGAAGAGGATGTGATCCAAGCGATCAGGCCGGCCGGACTTGCCAACCAAAAAGGCCCGCGCATGCAGAAGGTCCTGCGCGCCATTACCGAAGAACGCGGCTCGCTCCACCTGGGCTTTTTAGGGGACCTGCCCGTCGAAGAAGCGCGCGCCTGGCTGACAAAGTTCAACGGCGTGGGACCCAAGACCGCTGCCATCGTCTTGTGTTTTTCATTGAACATGCCCGCCTTTCCAGTGGATACGCACATTTACCGTGTTACTGGCCGCCTGGGCCTGCGCCCCGAAGGGATGAGTGTGGAACGGGCGCACCCTTATCTTGAGTCTATTTTTCCGCCTGAGACCTATTACGCCGCGCATTTGAACCTCATCCGATTGGGACGCGAGGTCTGCAAGGCGCGCAAACCCAACTGCCCGCGATGCCCGATCATTAACTTATGTGATTATAAAGAGAAGACGATCTGATCAGACTCAGACTTCGGAAGTCTTTTTGGAGGAAACATCATGAAAAAGATTCTACTTCCCATTCTTTCCTTAATTCTTGCCGCATGTTCTTCATC
>CAZEGE010000095.1:11007-13857 GCA_964511765.1 uncultured Anaerolinea sp. | reverse complement strand
GATGCGCTTGACCCGAGTTTGAAGTTATAATCGGTAAAAATCTCAACCATGGAGATACCTGTGGCAACGAATAACCAAAAGCCTTTGCTCGAAGTACGCAATCTAAAGACCTATTTTTATACGGAAGATGGCGTTGTGCGTGCTGTGGATGGCGTGAGCTTTGAAGTTTACCCCGGTGAGGTGCTTGGCATCGTAGGCGAATCAGGTTGTGGTAAAAGTGTCACTGCCCTCTCGATCATGCGTTTGATCAGCGTGCCTGGCAAAATCGAGGCTGGCGAAATATTTTTTGATGGCAAGAATCTTGTCAAAGCCACTGAAGAAGAGATGATGCAGGTTCGTGGAAACCGCATCTCAATGATCTTCCAACAGCCCCAGTCTGCGCTTAACCCTGTTTTTCGTGCTGGCGACCAAATCTCCGAAGTGCTCAATATTCACCAGGATTTTGGCAAAGAAGCTGGTAAAAAAAGAGCCATTGAGCTGCTTAAATTAGTGGGTATCCCCGAGCCAGAAAGCCGTGCGGAATCATTTCCACATGAACTTTCCGGCGGCATGGCACAACGTGTCATGATCGCCATGGCGCTGGCCTGTGTTCCGGACTTGTTGATTGCGGATGAACCTACAACAGCTTTGGATGTGACCATCCAGGCCCAAATCCTTGATTTGATGCGGGATATGCGTAATCAGCTGGGTTCCACCATGATCCTGATCACTCATGATCTTGGCGTGATCGCTGAAATGGCGGACCGTGTGGCAGTGATGTACGCAGGCGAAATTGTTGAGCAGTCTCCTGTAGCAACACTTTTTGACCGTCCGCTTCATCCATATACTAAAGGTTTGATCGGTTCAATTCCGGTACTTGGTGAGGTTCGTGAGAAACTGGATGTGATCCCCGGCTCCGTGCCCAATTTGGTGAACCTGCCACCTGGTTGCCGATTTGCTCCTCGTTGTTTGGCGCGGGTTGAGCATGAATTATCGATCTGTTCTGAAAAACGACCGGAATTAGTGGATATCTCCGATGAACACAAGGTACGCTGCTGGCTTTATCAGGACTCTGAAGCTGATCAGCACGTCGCTCCAGTCAAACACGGAAGCAAATCTTAAGAAGAGATGATGCGGTTATGAATATAAAAATGCAAACCCAAGAGAAACCAGATTTATTGGTTGTAAAAAACCTTACCAAGTATTTTCCGGTTCGTTCGGGCATTTTACAACGCACTTCGGCCTGGGTAAAAGCTGTGGACAAGGTAAGTTTCTCGGTAAAAAGCGGCGAAACCCTGGGCATGGTGGGTGAGTCCGGTTGTGGAAAAACAACCGTGGGCCGTTCCATTTTGCGGTTGATCGAGCCGACATCCGGTGAAGTTTCCTTCAATGGTGAAGATGTTATCAGGATGCGTCCGAAACCGCTTAAGACCTTGCGCCGCGATATGCAGATCATCTTCCAGGACCCCTATGCATCCCTCAATCCTCGTATGCCGATCGGGGAAGCAGTGATGGAAGGGTTGCAGATTCATAAAATTGGGCAACCCAAGGAACGTTGGGAAACGGCCATTAACATGCTCAAAAAAGTGGGTTTGGAGGAATACCATGCCCGCCGCTACCCGCATGAATTCTCAGGTGGACAGCGCCAGCGCATTGGCATCGCCCGCGCTTTGGCCTTGCAGCCTAAATTTATTGTTTGCGATGAGCCGGTTTCAGCGTTGGATGTTTCCATCCAATCGCAAGTCTTGAATATTCTCAAAGACCTGCAAAAGGAATTCGGCCTCACTTTCCTGTTCATTGCACATAACTTGAGCGTGGTGGAACACATCTCCAACCGCGTGGCTGTGATGTATTTGGGTAAGATGGTCGAACTCACCGAGCGTGATACGCTTTATCGTGAACCGTTGCACCCTTATACCAAAGCCCTGCTTTCCGCCATTCCGATTCCTCATCCCAATGTGAAACGCGAACGTACCATTCTCAAGGGTGATGTGCCCAGTCCGCTCAACCCGCCCAATGGCTGCCGCTTCCACACGCGTTGTCCTGTTGCTGTTGCTAAATGTTCACAGGAAGAGCCTGAATTCAAGGAAACCAAACCTGGTCACTGGGTGGCTTGCTGGCTTGTGGAATAAAACAATAGATGAAACCGCTTCCGGCGGTTTCATCTATTTAAGAATTAAAAAATCGTTTTGAGTGTTCAACATGGTTATAATTACACCATTATTTATTGGTGTCACTGTATTTGTTCATGCCTCGTCCCACCTAAAATCGGCAGGCAACCATGAAAAGAAAAATTCCCCCCATTGCATGGATCATATTTGCGGTTCTCACTGGATGTTTAAGATTATCTTCACAGGCTGAAACTCCAACAGAATCGGTTACCCCTTTTCCAACTTTAATCCCCAAGGCTCCCGTCCCGAGTGCCCTTACCGTATGTCTTGGGCAGGAACCCAACACCCTTTACCCCTTTGGGGAACTGAATGCCGCTGCGCGTAGTGTGCTGGCCGCAGTCGATGATGGTCCCTTTGATGTGATCGGGTATGCATACCAGCCAGTGATCTTCACGCGGATGCCGTCACTTGAAAACGGTGAAGCGCAAATTGTCAGAACGCAGGTACAGGCCGGAGCTCAGGTTGTGGATGCGAATGGCGATCTTGTTCAACTGGGACAAGGCGCGCGCGTGCGTCCTGCGGATTGCCGCGGCGATGATTGCGTCATCACTTATGATGGCACGACTTCACTTGAGATGGATCAAATGGTGGTTAACTTTCGCCTGCGCCCAGACCTGACGTGGGCGGATGGCACACCTCTTACCGCCGATGATTCTGTGTATGCGTTTGAAATTAATGCAAATGTCAAAACATCAGCAAA
>CAZEGE010000095.1:0-10907 GCA_964511765.1 uncultured Anaerolinea sp. | reverse complement strand
CCGATGATTCTGTGTATGCGTTTGAAATTAATGCAAATGTCAAAACATCAGCAAACACTTATTTGATCGAACGCACACAAATTTACGAAGCCGCCGATGCGCAAACTGTACAATGGTGGGGGAAGCCTGGCTTTATTGACCCATCGTATGTTACGAATTTTTGGACGCCTGCCCCGAAGCATTTATGGAGCCAATTTCCCGCCGATCAATTGCCTTCCATGGATGCTGCTTCGCGCACCCCGATGGGATGGGGACCTTATATGATCGAGGAATGGATTGCGGGAGATCGCATCACTTTGGCAAAGAATCCATATTATTTCCGTACTGCGGATGGTTTTCCAAAGATGGATACTCTCTTCTTCCGCTTCATCCCCGACCCAAACATGGCTCTGAGCGAACTTGTGGCAGGTCGCTGTGACATCCTCGACCCATCCATACCCCTTGACGGTCAGGCAGGTTTATTGCAGGCCATGCAAGCCGCTGGACAGGCGCAGATGTTCAGCGCTTCTGGCACGACCATTGAATGGCTGGGTTTGGGGATTGTACCCGCTTCCTATGATGATGGTTTTGACATTCAAAAGGACAGGCAGAATATTTTTGCTGATGTGCATACCCGTCAGGGCATCGCGTATTGTCTTGACCGTCAATCGGTGGTTAATAATGTTCTCTTTGGAATGACAACCGTGCCAACGACATATGTTCCAGTAGAACATCCAGTGTACGACCCAAATATTACGTCCATCCCTTATGATCCCGAAGTGGGTATTTCGCTGCTCGAACTGGCCGGCTGGCAGGATACAGATCACAACCTGGCCACACCGCTCCGCGCAATAAAAGTTGCCAATGTTGCCTATAATACGCCCTTGCAGTTAAATTACTACACTACAACTTCCACACAACGTCGGCAGGTGGCGGAAATTCTTAAAAAGTCACTTGCAAAATGCGGCATAGGTCTCAACCTTGAATATTTTTCACAAAACGATCTCTATGCATCTGGACCCCATGGCTTGCTCTTTGGGCGCAATTTTGATCTCGCTGAATATGCTATGGGTGTCAATAGCATCGAACCTCCATGCAATTGGTTCACCAGCGGAGAGATCCCTTCCGAAGACAATATGTGGCTGGGGACGAACATCAGCGGTTACAGCAATGTGGAATATGACACTGCCTGCCGCACCGCCCTGCTTTCATTACCGGAAGAACCGACTTACATCAATTCGTATCGCCAGACTCAGATTATCCTCTCAACCGACCTGCCTGCCATCCCCTTGTATTATCGATTGCAAATTGCAGCCACCCGCCCCGAAATTTGCCATTTTGATTTTGACGCAACTGCCAACCCGCTCTGGAATGTTGAATCGATTGACAAGGGCGACTCCTGTCATAAATGATCGAAAACTCCTTGAAAAACAGACAGATAAGCTTGCGAGCACAGTCTCAACCCCTGAAGAAGCGCGTAAACTCGGCATTATTTCCGACGGAAAGTAAAATAATTTGTGATACAATTTTGCCCGCACTGGGGCATGGTGCAATGGCAGCACACCAGCCTTTGGAGCTGTGGATCTTGGTTCGAATCCAGGTGCCCC
Source organism: uncultured Anaerolinea sp. (assembly GCA_964511765.1). Lineage (GTDB taxonomy): Bacteria > Chloroflexota > Anaerolineae > Anaerolineales > Villigracilaceae > Villigracilis. The sequence goes on along the minus strand of CAZEGE010000095.1, from coordinate 9,321 downwards.
AGCCTGACACATCCGCACTTGCGGACTATTTTTCTAAAACAGGATTTGTTGCGGAGCAATGCATTGCCGCCCAAATCCTGTTTTAGTTGAGGTGAAAACATGAAGATAACCGCCATCCTGCTGGCCGCCGGCCAGGGGACTCGCATGAAATCATCCCTGCCCAAAGTATTGCATCCCATTGCAGGTAAACCCATGATCTGGCATGCATTGCAGGCGATCCAACAGTCCACCACTGAGAAGCCGTTTGTAGTGGTGGGACATGGCGCCGAGGAAGTGACTCAATATCTCGGCGATTCTGCGCAGACAGTTGTGCAGGAACCGCAACTCGGTACAGGTCATGCGGTGATGCAGGCAGAGGCTTTATTGAAGGGGAAGACAGACCTTATCGTCGTTTGTTACAGTGATATGCCCTTATTGCGAAGCGAGACTTTGCAAGAACTTGTTGAAACGCAGAAGCGCAACAAAGGCCCCATCTCCATGCTGACTGTCATGGCAGATGACCCGCGCGGATTTGGCCGCATTCTCCGCAAGGCCGATGGCTCTGTGAATGCAATCGTGGAGGAATATGTCGCCACGCCAGAGCAGCTACAGATCAAGGAAATGAACGTGGGCGGGTATTGTTTTGACGCAAATTGGCTGTGGGACGCCTTACATCGCATTCCCAAAAATTCCCGAAAAGGCGAATACTACCTGACCGATATAGTTGGGTTGGCCTCCGAAGCTGGCTTGCCGGTTCAAGCCACTGTGATGGATGATCTCGAAGAGACCATCGGCATTAATACACGTGTGCATCTTTCAGAAGTGGAAGCCGCCATGCGCAGGCGCATTAATCAGGGGCATATGCTCAATGGTGTCACGCTGATGGATCCTGCCACCACATATATTGATGTTGACGTGAAGATTGGCGGGGATACGGTGCTCATGCCTGATACCCATCTGTATGGAAAGATTGAAATTGGCGAAGGCAACCTGATCGGGCCGAATACCATCATCCGTGATTCAAGGATCGGGAATCGCTGTAAAATACTTGCCTCGGTTCTTGAAGGTGCATTACTTGAAGATGATGTGGATATGGGTCCGTTTGCACATTTGCGCAAAGGCGCTCATCTTGGTAATCACGTCCACATGGGAAATTTCGGCGAAGTGAAGGATTCGCATCTTGCTGAAGGCGTAAAAATGGGACATTTCTCATACATCGGCAATGCGCAGATCGGCGCAAATACCAATCTCGGCGCAGGGACGATTACCTGTAATTATGACGGCGAAAAGAAACACACTACCGAGATTGGCGAAGATGTTTTCATCGGTTCAGATACCATGCTGGTGGCGCCCTTGAAGATCGGCTCAGGCGCGCGCACAGGCGCAGGCTCCGTGGTGACGAAAAACGTGGCAGAGGATACCCTTGTGGTGGGCATGCCTGCGCGTGCCATCAAAAAATTGGAAAAAAAGAAAAAGAAATAACAAAGCCACTTATCCACAGATATTGATAATTAATTTACCCAATCGGCGCCGTCATGCCCAAATATGGAAACCTGCGGATCGAGATAGTATGAAGCCGAAGGAACGCCAATTGTTTTCTCTAGGATATTAAAATGTCGAAACTTACCCAGGAAGAACGTAAATCTCTGATTGACCTTGCCAACGAAGCGCGCCGCCGCGCTTATGCACCGTACTCGAATTATCCAGTTGGAGCGGCCTTGCGCACAAAGAGCGGACGTTTATACACGGGCGTGAATGTGGAAAATGCAGCCTATCCGCAGACCATGTGTGCGGAACGCGTTGCCATCTTCAAAGCGGTATCGGAAGGTGAGACCGAATTTGAAGTGATCGCAGTCGTCACCAATAATGGCGGCTCTCCCTGCGGTGGATGCAGGCAGGTGCTGGCTGAATTTGGTTTGGATACCACCGTTCTGCTGGCTGATGGGAATGGAAAGCTGGTGAAGGAAACCACAGTAAATGAGTTGCTCCCCGAAGCATTTACCCCGAAGCATTTGGTGATAGATAGTTAGCAAATTAGGTTGGTCGAGTAAGTAGCGGGGTCTCGTACAGACTTTGCCTTGCTTGACCGCCGCCGCATCGAGATTATGACCGAATTCCGCTCCTTCCGCGCTTCTGCTGTTGTGCTTCGCCATGCTGATTGGGGCGAAGCCGACCAATTGCTTACGCTCTACACACGCGAGCAGGGCATGGTGCGTGCAGTGGCGAAAGGTGCGCGTAAAATTACCTCGCGCAAGGGAGGACATTTACAACCCTTCACCCAGATCACCGTACAACTTGCCAGGGGCCGTGACCTTTTAATTGTTACGCAGGTTGAAACAGTCAACGCATTTCTTACATTGCATGATGATTTGGAAAAGACAGGCTATGCGGCTTATGTGGTTGAACTGCTCTTGCGATTTTCGTATGAGGAGGAGGGCGGGAATCCCACACTCTTCAAGTTATTGATCGATACCCTGGGGCGCATCGAAAAGGAAACCGATTCCTGGCTTGCTGTCCGATACTATGAAATGAGATTGCTGGATGCTGTGGGATTTCGTCCGCAGTTATTTACATGCGCTAATTGCGGGCGCGAAATACTGCCCGAAAACCAATTTTTTTCATTTACAGCTGGCGGCGTGATCTGCCCTCGCTGTGGGCAGGGTTTACCCAACCTGGTGAAGGTCTCTGTCGAAACACTCAAGTATTTCCGTCATTTCCAAAGATCCAGCTACAGGGATGCCTCGCGCGCGCATCCCAGCTTTGAAATCCAGAAAGAAGCGGAAGCTCTCATGCAGGGATACTTCACCTATCTGCTTGAGCGCGGGTTGAACACCCCGGGCTTCATCAAACGCGTCAAGTCATAGCGGGAATTTTCTTTTACTCCAATTCAAAACAAAGGCCCATGCCACAAATAATACGATGGGCTTCAACATGCGCCATAACAGGATTTGGAACCATTTCCATTTAAGGGAATAGATGATATGTGCGATGAGCCAGCGCGCAAACAAAGTTTGACCTAGTCCGCTTCGTACGAGCCGCTGCTTGTAACTGCGAAATGAAAATTCGTTGCGCTGAAACGACTCTGCGATCTCCTGCGCGGCGATGGCTCCATACCCCAACGCCATGCTGATCCCCTCGCCGAAGATCGGGTCTGCGCCGACGGCATCGCCGACCAATAAAACACGCGGCACACAGGCCTTGTTTTGCGGGCTGTACCAGCGGATGGGATGACCTTTAATTTCATAATCGCCCAATTCAAAGCCGTGACGTTTCAACTCTTCTGCAAGTGATTCTTTCAAAGCAGGGCGTTTGTAGTTTGCAAGAATATTCATGTCATAAATTCCCCAGCAGCGCATGGATTGGCCATTAACCTGTGTGGGGAAGTCCCATGTATACCCTGCGATATTGTTTGGGACGGGGAAGAAATCAAAATAAGCTTCGTCATTAGGAGGAGGGTGTTCTTCTCGACGAAGTAATTCACGTTGACTTGTGGCAGATTCCTCGATGAGTTTTTCCCGTTTAGCGGGAGATTGCTTCGTTTCGCTCGCAACGACATGCCTCACAGGGGTTAAAACTTCCAGGGCGCGCGCGGTATAAACTGGTTCGTTCGGGAGGATACAGCGACGGGTTACGCCATTGGAACCGTCTGCGCCGACGACAATTTCTGTACGGAATTCCCCCTGGTCGGTTATAACGCTGACACCATTTTCATCGGGGATGACATGGTTGACCTTGATGCCTTCCCGAATTTCGATTCCCAATTCCCGAGTCTTGACTGCCAGCCAATGGTCAAACTCATCGCGGCGGATTATACGGATGGCATGTCTCTTCGGAACGCGGACGTTAAGGCCTTTGCCTGCGAAATCGAAGTGGGCGTTTTGAGCATCCACATGCGGAATTTCGCGCACATCAAGGCCGAGGCCTTCGAGGATGACTTCGGCATCTATGACAAGGCCGCCGGCGCAAAGTTTCGGGCGGGGATAATGCTCTTTTTCCAGAATCAGGATTCTGCTCGCCAGATGCGGGGCGATCTTTATCAGATGCAGCGCAGTGGAAAGTCCACTGGGTCCGCCGCCAAGGATGAGAATCTCAGTATCCATGATCCAATTTTGCCATAAAAAACGGAACATATTGAACATGTCCTGTTTAAATTCAAAACCAGTGACTTCGGCAGCGATGAAAAAGATTGCAGTACAATAACCTGACAGAAAAAATTGCCGGTTTATTGTTAAAAGGAGAAAGAATGAAAAACTTATTCTTATTGTTGATGATATTGACTCTCGCATCCTGTTCCTTTCCATCGGATGCGCCTCCGCCTCCCACCGCTCTGCCGTCCGCTGTTCCCCAACCGACATTGGGCGCCTCCCCAACATTGACCCCCATCCCTGCGCCAACGCAGGTCCCTGTCCCTGCACAACCTTCCAATCCGACAAACGCACCTTCTTTTTGTAATGACCCGCGTGGGAGTGAACTGATTACAGCCCTGCGGAATGCCATCCAGGCAAAGGCTGGCGCACTGCTTGCAACTCTTGTCTCGCCGGCCTCTGGCATGGATGTACGTTACTACCGCGATGGCAAGGTGATTAATTACGATGTTGAACATGCCCAATACGTCTTTGAGTCCACCTATCAGGCAGATTGGGGCTTGTCCTTTGGAAGCGGCCAACCTGCCATTGGCGCATTCAAGGAAATCGTTTTACCGTCTTTGCAAAAAGTCTTTACCCCCAATGCCGTGATCCTTTGTAACCAGATCAAAGTGGGCGGTGCAACCTACATTCCTGAGTGGCCATACTCCAATATGAAATATTATTCCGTGCATTTCCCCGGCACAAATCAATACAGCGAACTGGACTGGCAGACCTGGGTGGTGGGGATGGCTCCTGCAATGGGCAAACTCCACATCACGGCGCTTGCCCATTATGAGTGGGAGCCATAAACCAGCCGCATAATTTGTTTTATCCCCCAATTATGACCCAATGTAAACTATTCAATCGCAATGATGAACTGGTAATGCGGCTGCCCGCCTTCCTGCACTTCCACTTCCAGTGAGGCGTATTTCGTGACGATCTCATCTGCAAGGCGGTTGGCTTCGGCATGAGTCATATCTTCGCCGTAGAAAAGCGTGACGATCTCATGCTGCTCTGCCTCGGCTTTTTCAAGCAGATCCATCACGCCCTGTTCAACCGACTCGGCTGACACAACGAGCTTGCCATCCAGCAAGGCAATGACCTGTCCCTCCTTCACGCTTACGCCGTCAATTTCAACGGAACGGGTCGCAACGGTAATCTCGCCCGTCTTTACACCGCTCATCGCTTTGCTCATTTTTTTAGCGACAGCCTCAATATCCCCGTCCGGAATGAGCGAGAGCATGGCGGTAAGTCCCTGTGGAACGGTGCGTGTCGGCACAACCTGCACGTTTTTCACGGTCACTTCTTTTGCCTGGTTGGCGGCCATGATGATATTTTTATTGTTTGGCAAAATAATCACCTTATCGGTCGGCAGATTTTCAAACGAGCTCAAAATATCCTGGGTGGATGGATTCATCGTCTGTCCGCCCGCCACAACGGCTGCCACGCCCAAACTTGCAAAAATGCGGCTCAACCCCGCACCGGGTGAAACCACCACCACGGCAATATTGCCCGGCTCAACTTGCGTAAATTTAATTTTTGCAGTTTTTTGAATATCATCCATCTGTGCGAGCAGGTTTTCAATCGCAACCTTCGTCACTGTGCCAATCCCCATGATGTAATCGATCGGCACATAACGATTTTCAGTAGGCACGTGGATATGCATGCGATACATGCCTTCCCCCTCGCCCACCTGAATCGACGTACCCATCTCCTCCAGCTGCCCATAGAACGACTCCAAAATCAATTCGCCATTCGGCACAAAGTCCACCACCACTTCGTAGTCCTGTCCCTCCTCCACTTCCTCCATCGCATTCTGTAAATTCATTCCAGACAGCGGCTGCACGCTCATCGTCGGTGTTTCAAGCGACTCGCCGTAAATATGACGCAGCATTCCTTCCAAAATAAAAAATAAGCCCTTCCCGCCCGAATCCACCACGCCCGCCTGTTTAAGGACCGGCAGCAGATCAGGGGTTTTCTTGACCGCTTCATCTGCCGCCTTGACAGCGACTTCCAAAATTTCTAACGCATCTTTCGCGGAAGCTGAAGCTGCTTCTGTTGCAAGAGCTATTTCTTTAATGACGGTTAAGATCGTCCCCTCCACCGGGCGGACGACTCCTTTATAGGCCGTATCCCGTGCCTCGCCCAAGGCTTTGACAAAAGTCTCCTTATCAAGCACGGCTTTCTCATGTACACCGCGTGAAAAACCACGCAAGATCTGGCTGGTGATCACGCCCGAATTACCGCGCGCCCCCATCAGGGCGCCTTTTGAAACAGCTGCCGCCATCTCGCTGAGATTGCGTGTGCCCAAATCCTTGATCTCATTCCATGCCGATTGCAGGGTGAGGGTCATATTGGTGCCGGTATCTCCGTCTGGGACGGGGAACACATTCAAAGAGTTGACCACCTGCTGGTTGGTGCGCAGCCAGATCAGCCCTGCATCCATCAGGCGTTTGAGGACAAGTCCGTCGATCGGTTGTTTGCGAAATTTCTCGACGCGTGCGGTATCAATAGCCATGAATCGCCGGGCTCCTAATCAGTATCGCTGACGCGCAGGCCGGCTACATGCACATTGACAGAGTTTACGCGCAACCCCAGCGCTTTTTCCACGTGGAAACGAACCGTGTTCGCCACGCTCTCTGCGACTGAATTGATGCGCGTGCCGTATTCGACGATGATATGAAGGTCAATATTGATCTCATCGCCCTTGTAGTGCACGGATATGCCGCGTGAAGGTTCACGTGTAATGGAGGATACGATGCCATCCGTGAGATTCTTCGGCGCCAGCCCAACCACGCCATACGATTCCAAAGTGGCGCGATATGCAATCGTCGCCACAGCATTTGGCGAGACGTGAATCCCGCCCAGAGATGTTGTTTCTTCGCCCATGGGTTCCTCAATACTTTTCTGGTCATGCCGGGGCATTCGTTGCCCAAAGCATCCTGTTCCTATTTTAACATCTTATCTTGAAGTTGGTTGCGTTGTATGGTAAAATGCCCTGCCTTTGTAAAGAGGCTGCCGCCCTTCAACAAGCGCCGGGCAGGCATCGCAATCATTGTACGGAAAGGATCTCATCAAATGGCTAAGTGCAACACCTGCGGCAAGACAACCACATTCGGTCATAATCGCTCTTTCTCCCAGCGTGCCACCAACCGCACGTTCAAACCCAACCTCCAGAAGGTTTCGGTCATGGAAAAGGGTCGGATGGTCAAGAAGACGCTGTGCGCCAAGTGCATCAAGACCCTCGGCAAATCTTCAACCTAGGTTCGTTCTTCCATTCACATCACATCAAAGGTCACGGCCGCGAAGCGGGTCGTGATTTTTGTTTTAAGCATCAGGCCGACGAATCTGATCGTCGGATTTCCGAAATTAAGAGGCTTTGACCTCGGCCTTTAACGCCTTTACCCCCTCGGCTGTGCCTTGCGGGTGTTTGAAAGCTGCGCTGCCGGTTACAAAAATATTCGCGCCGGCAGTTTTCATCAAGGGGATTGTTTCCATCGAGATGCCGCCATCCACTTCAAGATATGCAGTTGAACGGAGAAGACTCAATTTATTGCGAAGTTCCTCCACTTTGCCGATCATTTCAGGCATGAAAGCCTGACCTGAATAGCCGGGCTTCACACTCATTACCAGAACCAGATCAGCCAGCGGCAAAGTGGCATCCAATGCCGAGGCAGGCGTGGCTGGATTCAAGGTGATACCCGCTGTGCAACCCAATGATTTTATTTTTGTTACTGCGCGCGCCAGATCGGGACAGGCTTCCACATGAACGGTGATATTGTTTGCCCCTGCCTTCGCAAATACTTCAAGGTAATGTTCCGGTTCTGAAATCATTAAGTGCACATCCAATGGCAGTTTACTTGCGCGTTTACAGGCTTCCACAAAAAGCGGGCCGACCGTGATGGTCGGCACGAAATGCCCATCCATCACATCCACATGAAGCCAGTCTGCGCCGGCGGATTCGCAGGCAGCGATCTCTTCGGCGAGATGGGTAAAATCTGCGGCGATAATGGAGGGGGCAAGCAGGTAATTGTTCATAAGATTTTAGGGGAAAGCCAATATTGGGGACGGCGTCAGAAATTATTTTTGTTATCGAACAGGTGGATTGTAAGTCAGGTAAATCATCAACCAGAATGGAATGAGGCCGCCAGCCGACAGCACCGCAAGCAAGCCCAGTCCGACCGACACCCAGTCAATGTCTTCGGAGACAGGATCAGGCTCAGGCGCGGTTTGAGGCGCAGGCGGGGGCGCGAAAGGCTGCACAGGGGCAGGTTCCTGTCTGGGAGGGGATTGTCTGCCCTGACCCGTGAGCCGCTCCGCGATTTCAGGTTTTAGAACGATGACAGGCGGGGAGGCAGGCGCAGGGCTGGGTTCCGGTTCATCGGGCTGGGTGCCGAATTTAAGCAGCACGCGCCCAAGTTGATCGGCAGTGCGGTAGCGGGCCGAGGGTTCCTTGGAAAGCACCTTCATGAGAATTTCTTCGAGCGCGGCGGGAATATCTGGAGTGTGTCCGCGGATGGGAAGGGGACGCGCAGAAATATGCAAACGGGCAAGCTCATCCGCAGTGGAGGCGGTGAAAGGCGGTGTGCCGCTGAACATTTCATACATGACCACACCGAGGGAGTATACATCGGAGGCGGGCGAGGGCGGTTCCCCTGCGGCCTGTTCGGGCGCAAAGTACAGGGGCGAACCCCAGACCACATCCATTCTTTCGGTGGGGGCAATGCTGGCAAGCGCGCGCGCGATGCCAAAGTCTGTCACTTTGAGGCGGCCGTCTTTCGTGACGAGCATGTTATGCGGCTTGACATCGCAATGCACAAGTCCCGCGCGGTGTGAGTAGCCAATTCCTGCGCAGGCTTGAACGATGAGCGGGATTCCATCCTGTACGGTGAATCGTCCGCGCTCGCGGATGAGTTCTTTCAGGTCCTTACCGGCGACGTGTTCCATAACGATATAGAGCAGATCATCGGCAAAACCAAAGTCATGCACGGTGACGATGTTGGGATGAGAAAGGTTTGCGGCAGCGCGCGCCTCGAGCCGAAACTGGTTTTGAAATTTGGTGTCGGTCGAAAAATCTTTTCTCAGGACTTTAACGGCAACATAGCGGTCCAGCATAAGGTCGCGGGCGCGGTAGACATCCGCCATGCCCCCGTAGCCTAATTTTTCGAGCAGTTGATAACGGTCGTTGAGAAGAGCGCCTTCGGTCATTGAGGGG